>PWLT01000252.1 GCA_003558415.1 Hyphomicrobiales bacterium | reverse complement strand
CCGCTGGGCCCCTATCCCGAGCGGATGAATGACAGGCTCCTGCACTGGGCTGAGGTCGCGCCGGAGCGCACCTGGATGGCCCAGCGCGACGACACGGGCGACTGGCGGCGGGTGAGTTATGCCGAGGCGGTTCGCTCCATCCGGGCGCTGGCGCAGGTGCTGCTCGATCACGGGCTCTCGAGCGAGAGGCCACTGCTGATCCTGTCGGGCAACAGCATCGAACATGCGCTCATGGCGCTGGCCGCGCAGCATGTCGGCATCCCCTCCGCGGCAATCGCGCCGGCCTATTCGCTGGTCTCCACCGATTACGCCAAACTCCGCGATATCGCCGGGCAGCTCACCCCGGGGATGCTGTTTGCCGATGACGCTGCCCCCTACATGCCCGCGGTGGATTCGGTCTTCCACCCCGACGTGCCGCTGGCCTGCGTGAAGGGTCAAGCGCTCGGCCGCAAGACGGTGCAGATGGACGAGATGCTGCGCACCACGCCGAGCGCGGCAGTGGATGCCGCATTCGCCGCCACCGGCCCCGACACGGTGGCCAAGTTCCTCTTCACCTCGGGCACCACCGGCTCGCCCAAGGCGGTCATCCAGACCCAGCGGATGCTATGCTCCAATCAGGAGATGATCGCGGACTGCTACCGCTTCATGCGCGAGACGCCACCGGTGGTCGTGGACTGGGCGCCTTGGAACCATACCGCCAGCGGCAACAAGGTGTTCAACCTCGTCATCTACAATGGCGGCACCTATTACATCGACGAGGGCAAACCGACGCCCAAGGGCATCGAGACCACCATCGCCAATCTGCGCGAGATCGCGCCGACCTGGTATTTCAACGTGCCGATCGGCTATCAGATGCTGCTCGACGCGATGGAGAGCGACGACGCGCTGCGCGAGACCTTCTTCTCGCGGCTGTCGATGATCATGTATGCCGGCGCGGGCATGAGCCAGCCGGTGTGGGACCGTCTGACCCGCGTCGCCGAGGAGATGGTGCCCGGCGGCGTTCTGCTGTGCACGGGCTTCGGCTCGACCGAGACGGCACCTTTCGCGCTGATGTGCACCGAGCGTCAGGAAACCGCCGGCAATCTCGGCCCGCCATCGCGCGGGCTGGTGCTCAAGCTGGTGCCGCAGGGCGACAAGCTGGAGGCGCGGCTCAAGGGGCCGTCGGTCACGCCGGGCTACTGGCGCAACCCCGAACTCACCGCAGAAGCCTTCGACGAGGAAGGGTTCTACTCCTTCGGCGACGCGATGCGCTTTGCAGTGCCGGGCGATCCGGCGCGCGGTTTCTATTTCGACGGGCGCCTGGCCGAGAATTTCAAGCTCGCCAGCGGCACATGGGTCGCGGTGGGCGCGCTGCGGGCAAGCTTCACCAACGATCTCAAGGGGCTGGCGAGCGATGTGGTGATCGCGGGGGAAAACCGCGACACTCTCGTCGCACTGGTGCTGCCCGACTGGTCGGCGCTGCGCGCGCTGGCGGGCAGGCCCGATCTCGACGGGGCGGAGCTGCTGGCCCATCCCACGGTGCGCGCTGAAGCCGCCGCGCGGCTGGCCGATCATGGCGCCCGCGCCACCGGCTCGGCGAGCAAGGTGACGCGGATGATGTTTCTCGACACGCCGCTGCAATTCGACCGCGGCGAGGTCACCGACAAGGGCTCGATCAACCAGCGCGCGGTGCTGCGCAACCGCGCCGATCTGGTCGAGGCGCTCTATTCCGACGACCCGCGCGTGATCACGCCCCAGACGCAGGGAGCCGGGGCATGAAGATCGAGGGCGCGACGATCGTCGTCACCGGCGGCGGCTCCGGGCTGGGCGCGGCCACCGCGCGTTATCTTGCCGGGCTGGGCGCGCATGTCGGCGTGATCGACCGCGACGGTGAGGCCGCCCGGCATGTGGCCGAAGAGATCGGCGGGCGCGCCCTGCCCTGTGACGTCACCGACGCGGACGGCGCGGCGGCGGCGCTGGATATGGCGCAGGAGGCCGGGCCGCTGCGCGCGCTGGTCAACTGCGCGGGCATTGGCACGGCCGCGCGCATCCTCGGGCGCGAGGGGGTTATGGAGCTTGACGCTTTCGAGCGGGTGATCCGCGTCAATCTGATTGGCAGCTTCAACATGCTGCGCCTTGCTGCCGCGCGCATGGCGCAGAGCGAGCCCGATGCGGAGGGCGAGCGCGGCGTGATCGTCAACACCGCCTCGGTCGCGGCCTTCGACGGCCAGATCGGCCAGGCGGCCTATGCCGCCTCCAAGGGCGGCATCACCTCCATGGCGCTGCCGGCGGCGCGGGAACTCGCGCGTTTCGGCATCCGGGTGAACACCATCGCGCCGGGCATCTTCCTCACGCCGCTTCTGCAGGAACTCCCCGAAGCGATACGCGAAGGCATCGCCGCCTCCATCCCCTTCCCGCCGCGTCTGGGCGACCCGGATGAGTTTGCCGCGACGGTGCGCTACTGCATCGAGACGCGCTATCTCAACGCCGAGGTGATCCGCCTCGATGGCGGCGTGCGGCTGCCGCCGAAATGAGGACATGATGAGCGCAACCGCGCAGACGCTGGCCCTGCTCGCCGTCACGCCCGGCTGGACGGATCTGGCCGCCGGGCACGGGCTCGACGACGACACGGTCGCCGCCGTGCTCGACGAGGCCGCGCGCGTGGCAAGCGGGACGCTGGAGCCGCTCGGCCGCGAAGGCGACGCCACCGGATGCCGGCTGGAGAGCGGGCGCGTGCGCACGCCGCCGGGCTATGCGCCCGCCTATGCGCAGATGGGCCGCGACGGGTGGCTGGCGATGGATTTGCCCCCCGAACATGGCGGTCAGGGATTACCGACAACACTGCACGCCGCCGCCAGCCCGGCCTTCGAGGGCGCGGCGATGGCCTTCATGATGGCCAGCGGATCAAGCCGCGCGGCGGCGCATCTGCTGGCGGGGGGCGAGTCAGAGATCGCGGCGCAGTGGGTGCGGCGCCTCGCGCGCGGCGAATGGGCGGCAACGATCTGCATCTCGGAACCCGATGCGGGCTCGGATGTGGGGCGCATCCGCACGCGCGCGCAGCCCGATGGCGAGGGCTGGCGCATCAGCGGCACGAAATG
>PWLT01000194.1 GCA_003558415.1 Hyphomicrobiales bacterium | reverse complement strand
GTTGGTGTACTGACTCAGCTCATAGGCTTCCTGCAGCCGGCCCTCGGCGGTGAGCATCAACCAGTCGGGGATGTTGTTGTGCAGCGGGCAATGCGTCTGGCAATAGGGCACGCCGCACTGGCTGCAGCGCCCGGCCTGCCCGGCCGCCTGATCGGGGCTGTAGCCGTCATAGATCTCGCCGAAATCCTCGGTCCGAAGATCGGGCGGGCGCTTGTCGGGCATACGCTTGTCGATTTGCACGAACTTGAGCATCTGCTGATGTGCCATGTCGCGAGTCTCCTGCGGTTGTGGCAGGTGATAATCCGAACTCGCAGAAAAGAAAAGGCAATACTACTGACCTATTATCAAGATAATATGTCATTCCGGGGCCCCGCTCACAAAATAGTAGAGAAAACAGGTCAGCACACGATACCTAAATTGAGCATTTCCATCAGATGCACAGCCGGTAATCTGCGCGCGAATCCATTGCGCGAGGCCCGATGACGCTCTTCAATCTCCTGCTGATCGCCGCGATTCAGGGCATCACAGAATTCCTGCCGATCTCCTCCTCCGGCCATCTGATCCTGCTTCCGGCGCTGACCGATCTGGAGGATCAGGGGCTGGTGATCGACGTCGCCGTGCATATCGGCACATTGTTTGCGGTGATGCTCTACTTCCGCCACGATGTGGCCAGCGCATTTGTCGGCATCCCCGACATGCTGCGCGGGCGTATCGACCAGCCCGGCGCGCGCCTGGCCTTCCTGCTCGCGGTGGCAACGGTGCCGGTGATGATACTCGGCCTGATATTCCATCTTACCGGGGCGATGGAGGCGATGCGCTCGATCGCGCTGATCGGCTGGATGATGATCATCTTCGGAATCGTGCTCTACCTGACCGACCAGAACAGCAAGAACACCAAGACCGCCGCCGACTGGTCG
Organism: Hyphomicrobiales bacterium; assembly: GCA_003558415.1. GTDB lineage: Bacteria > Pseudomonadota > Alphaproteobacteria > Rhodobacterales > Rhodobacteraceae > Alkalilacustris. Next base: position 2,170 of record PWLT01000194.1, on the reverse strand, counting down.
CTGCGCGACGCGGTTCTCCTGGGGCTTTGGCAGGCGATCGCGCTCATCCCCGGCACCTCGCGCTCGGGCGCCTGCATCGCCGGGGCGCGTGCGTTGGGTTATGCCCGGCACGACGCGGCGCGCATCTCCATGCTGATGTCGATCCCCACGATCATCGCCTCGGGAGTGCTGATGGGTGGGGACGTGATCGTGCGCATGGATATCCAGGCCGCCCGCGACGGCGCCATCGCTGCGGTGATGGCCTTCTTCGCCGCGCTGGCGGCGCTGGCCTTCATGATGAAGCTGCTGCAGACGGTCAGCTTCACACCCTATGTGGTGTATCGCCTCGTCCTGGGGCTGGTGCTGCTATGGGTGGCCTATGCCTGAGCCGTGCTCAATGTCCGCGCAGGTTCTGCGCCGAATCCTTGATCGCCGCGTACTGTCCCGAGGGGCGGTAGCGCCACAGATAGTCGCCGATAACGGCTTCCATCGGCAGCGGCTCGATGCCCAGCTCCGCAAAGCCGCGCGCGCCGTCCGCGACGACATTGTCGCGGCGCAGACTCTGCACCTGATCGCGCGTGAGGACGGAGTTGGTGAACAGCCGCATCGAGATGATCTGCAGGAAATCGAGCACTCCGCCAATGATCGAGCCGATGAAGAAGGGCAGGTTGACGACGATACGCCGCCGCCGGATGAGCCTCAGCATCCGCCCGATCAGATCGCGCAGCGTCGCCACCTCGGGGCCGCCGAGCTCGTAGATGCCCGGTTCGGCCTCGCCCTTGATACCCATCACGGCCGCGCGCGCGATATCGTCGACATAGACGGGCTGAAAGCGGGTATTGCCCCCGACAAGCGGCAGGATCGGCGTGGCCTGTGCCATCCCGGCGAAGCGGTTAAAGAAGCCGTCCTCCTGACCAAAGATGACCGAGGGGCGCAGGATCACCGCGCGGGGGAAATGCGCCAGAACCCCCTCCTCGCCCGCCGCCTTGGTCTGTGCATAGCGGCTGGGAGAGTTCCGGTCCGCCCCGATGGAGGAGATATGCACCATCTGCTCCACACCCTGCTCGGCGGCGATGCGCGCGATGCGCGCGGCACCCTCGGCCTGGACGGCGGCGAATTTGTTCGCACCGATCTCATTGAGCACACCCACACAGTTGACCACCGCATCGGCGCCGCGGGTCACGGCGCGCACCGAATCGTCATCGCGGATGTTGCAGAAGACGGGCTCAACCTGGCCCACAACGCCGTAGGGGCGCACGAAGATCGCCTCGTTGGGTCGGCGCACCGCGACGCGCACGCGCCAGCCCTCCTGCGCCATGCGCCGCGCGATGTAGCGGCCCACGAAGCCCGAACCGCCGAATATCGTCACCAGCCTGGTCATCGGGATGCTCCCTCGTGCCTCGCCCCGTGTCTTAGCTTCGCAGTCTCTTGCGGACAAGGCGCAATCGCCGTGGCGCACTGACGCTGGTGCCCGCCAGACCTGTTCCGATATGTGTTGCTAGCGTCGGGCGTTCGGAAGGCGTTGACAGCACCCCGGCCCGGCTGTAAGTGCGCCCCCACGACACCTGCCCAGGTGGCGGAACTGGTAGACGCGCTAGCTTCAGGTGCTAGTGACCGTATGGTCGTGGAGGTTCGAGTCCTCTCCTGGGCACCATTTCTCCCGAACATAGATACTCATAACATCACGAAAACATGGACTTTTAGTCCGTTTTCGGGTAGGTATCATGCCCATTGCTGAACATAGTACCCCACCCAATACCCCACCAAAATGGGGTACCGATCCGGGGTACCACGGGCCAGTTTTGGAGGTGATACCCCAGTGGCGCTCACAGACCTCAAGATCAAGAAGGCCAAGGCGAAAGAGAAATCGTACAAGCTCTACGATTCTCTCGGGCTGTTCGTACTGGTGAGGCCAAACGGCTCAAAGCTCTGGCGGCAGAAGTATCAGCTGAACGGGAAAGAGAGCACAATTGCGCACGGATCGTACCCGACCGTGTCGCTCCGTGACGCGCGACAGAAGCGCGACGAGATCCGAGATCAACTTGTAGCCGGTACCGATCCGGCGGTGCAGAAGCGCCTTGATCAGATCGAAGCCGAAACGCAGGCGCGCACGACCTTTCTACTCGTCGCAGAGGAATACCTCCAGATGGCGTATGACCGCGAGCTCGCGGATGCGACCATGCGCAAGAAG
>PWLT01000398.1 GCA_003558415.1 Hyphomicrobiales bacterium | reverse complement strand
GCCCCCTTGCATGTCCGGGGGCGATCATAAAAGATGCCGCGCGAACAGGAAAGTCGCCGTGATGGACCCCGTGTTTCCCATTTTCCCCGACCCGGACGACGCGCGCCTGACACGGCGCGTGCGTGGCACCGACCAGGCCGGTGCCGCGACCGAGATTTCGGTGGTCGAGGAACGCCCTCTGACGATCTATCTCAACGCGCAGGAGATCGTCACCGCCATGACCATCGGAGATCATCCCGAGTATCTGGCGCTGGGCTTCCTGCGCAATCAGGGGATGCTGCGCGCCGATGACGTGATCACCGGCATCGATTACGATGACGAGATCGACACCGTCGTGGTGCGCACCCAGCGCCGCACCCTCTATGAAGAAAAGGTGCGCAAGAAGACCCGCACCTCGGGCTGTGCGGTGGGCACGGTCTTCGGCGACATGATGGAGGGGCTGGAGGGGCTGCGCCTGCCCGAGGCCGAGTTGCGCACGAGCTGGCTCTATGCGCTCGCCAAGCAGATCAACACCACCCCCTCGCTCTATCTCAGCGCCGGGGCCATCCACGGAACGGTGCTGTGCGAGGGCGACCGGCCGCTGATCTACATGGAGGATGTCGGGCGCCACAATGCGGTGGACAAGATCGCAGGCGTGATGTTTCGCCATTCCATCCCGGCGCAGGACAAGATCCTCTACACGACCGGTCGGCTGACCTCGGAGATGGTGATCAAGACGGCGCTGATGGGCATTCCGGTGCTCGCCTCGCGCTCGGGCTTCACCGCCTGGGGGGTGGAGATCGCGCGCGATGTGGGGCTCACGTTGATCGGGCGGTTGCGCGGCAAGCGATTCGTCTGCCTTGCGGGTGAGGAGCGGCTTGTGCGCGATGCCGACCCCGACTCCGTCGCCGAGGAGCCCGCGCGGGCGCGGCGCAAGGGGGCGGTCGATGGCTGAAGGCATCCCCGGCGTCATCCTCGCAGGCGGGCGCGCAACCCGCATGGGCGGCGGCGACAAGGGTTTGCGCGTGATCGGCGGGCGGCGGCTGATCGATCTGGTGATCGAACGGCTGGCCCCGCAATGCGGGCAGCTCGCGCTCAACGCCAATGGCGACCCGGCGCGCTTTGCCGATCTGGGCCTGCCGGTCCTGCCCGACGGGCTGCCCGATCATCCCGGCCCGCTGGCCGGTGTGCTGGCAGGGCTCGACTGGGCGGCCGAGCAGGGCGCGCACTCCATCGTCACCGCTGCCGCCGACACGCCCTTTTTTCCGCGCGATCTGGTGGAGCGGCTGCGCGAAGCGGCCGGCACCTCGGGCCTGGCGCTCGCGGCCAGCCCGGACGAGGATGGGCGGTTGCGCCGCCATCCAACCTTCGGGCTGTGGCCGGTGGCGCTGCGCGCCGATCTGCGCGAAGCCCTTGAGGGGGGGCTGCGCAAGATTGTGGCCTGGACCGACCGCCACGAGGCCGGCACCGCCGAATTCCCCGCGCAGCCCTTCGATCCCTTCTTCAACGTCAACAGCCCCGAGGACATTGCCACCGCCGAGCGGCTGCTGGAGCAGGCATGAAAATCTTTGGCGTCACCGGCTGGAAGAACACCGGCAAGACCGGGCTTATGGAGCGGCTCGTGTCGGAGTTCACCGCGCGCGGCCTGTCGGTCTCGACCGTCAAGCATGCCCATCACGACACAGATATCGACCAGCCCGGCCGCGACAGCCATCGCCACCGCGAGGCCGGCGCGCGCGAGGTGATGCTGGCCTCGCCGCATCGTTGGGCTCTGATGCACGAACTGCGCGCAGCACCCGAGCCGACGCTGGCCGAGCTTCTGGAGCGCCTCTCCCCCGTCGATCTCGTGCTGATCGAGGGCTACAAGCGCGACTCCCATCCCAAGATCGAAACCCACCGCGCCGCAAGCGCGCGCCCGTTGCGCGCGGGCGCGGACCCGACCATCCGCGCCGTGGCCTCCGACAGCGCGCATCCCGAGCTCGATCTTGCGGTGTTCGGCCTCGACGACACCGGCGCGATCGCCGATTTCATCGCCGGGGAGCTGGGGCTGTGATGTTTGATCGCGTCGCTATTCTCGACTGGTCGGCGGCGGGGCGGCCCCAGCGGGGGATGGATTCGATCTGGCTGGGCATCGCCGATGGGCAGAATGTGGAGACAGAGAATCTGCCCACGCGTCAGGTGGCCGAGGCCCGGCTTGCGGCGCTGATCCACGAGAGCCTTGAGGCTGGTGAGCGGATGCTCATCGGGATCGATTTCGCCTTCGGCTACCCCACGGGTTTCGCGGCGGCGCTGACTGGTCGGGCCGAGGCACCGGCCGTTTGGGAATGGCTGGCGGACAATGTCACCGACGATGCGCGCAACCGAAGCGACTATCGCAGCACCGCGGCGCGGATGAACGCGCGTTTCGCAGGTGGTGGCCCGTTCTGGGGTAACGGCGCGAAAGCCACCACGCCGGGGTTGCCGCGACGCAAGCCCGACCTGCCGGAGGGGCTGGCCGCGCTGCGCTCAACCGATCATGCCGCGGCCACCCCCGGGGGGCGCCCCAAACCCGTCTGGCAGCTTGCCGGTGCCGGCGCCGTGGGCGCGCAATCGCTGACCGGGCAGCCCGTCCTGCACCGGCTGCGCCGTGCCTTTCCCGAGGCGCTTGCCATATGGCCCTTCGATGCGCCCGGCGACGCGCCGGTGGTGATCGCCGAGGTCTACCCCTCGATGCTGGCCGCCGAAACGCGCGCCCTGTGCGCGGCCGAGCCCAAAATGGTGACGGACGCGGCGCAGGTGCGGCTGCTGGCCACCGCGCTGATGAACCTCAACGCGCGCGGAGCCCTGCCCGACCTGTTCGCACCGCCCGCCGCGCCGGACCTGCTGGACGAGGAAGGCTGGATACTGGGCGCGGGCCACGAGCTTGCGCTGCGCGCCGCCCTGCCCCACGGCCGGGAGCCGCCGCGCCTGCGCGACGATTGTTTCGCCATGCCTCAGGGCGTGGACTGGGTGCCGGTGGACACCGCGCTCGCGCGACTGCGCGCGGGGCTGCGCCCGATTGCCGAACGCGAGGAGGTCCCCACCGCCCGAGCTGCGGGCCGGGTGCTGGCGGCCGATTGCACAGCGCGCCG
>PWLT01000111.1 GCA_003558415.1 Hyphomicrobiales bacterium | reverse complement strand
CGACCGGAGTCGAGGCCGAGCGGGCGCGCCATCTGGGCGATCTCGCGCCCGCCGCGGACGCGGTGACGCGCCGGCTGCGCGAGACGCGCGAGGCACTCGACGAGGCGGTGGCGCGCGAGACGACACGTCTGTCCTCGGAAAAGGCGAGGCTCGAGGCGCTGCTCTCCGACGTGCCGGTGGGGGTGCTGCTGTGTACCGGTGACCATGAGATCGTCTTCTATAACGGCCAGGCCGTGGACCTGCTGGGCGGCGGGCAGGCGCCGGGGCTGGCGCGCAACCTCTTCGACTATCTGCGCGAGGGGCCGGTGCGCCATGCCTATGACCGGCTTGCCGAGGCCGGCGATCCCGATGCGGCCTCGGATCTGTTATGCGCCACGGCCGGGGCGGCGCAGGTTCTGGCCGGGCGCATGCGCGTGCTGCGCCGGCGCGAGAACGGGCTGGCGCCGGGCTATGTGCTGACACTGCGCGACGTGACTGGCGAGCTTGCCGCACATGCCAGCCGCGAGGCACTGCTGGCCGAGGTCTTCGACCGGGTGCGCCGCCCGGCCGCGAATCTGCAGACGGTGATCGGGGTGCTCTCGGAATCCGACGACGACGGCGGCGCGCCGGATCTGACCGATGCGATGTTGGAGGAGGTGCGCGCGCTGACCACGGCGATCACCGAGCTTGGCCAGCGCTATGACGAGGGGCGCACCGAGTGGCGCCCGCTCGCGCAGACGCGCAGCGACGATCTGATGGACTCGATCCGCGCGCGGCTCGAGGCCGCGGGGCTGGGGGCGCAGACCGAAAGCCCCGAGCTGATCCTGCGCTGCGACGGCTTCGAAATCGTCGCCCTGATCGCCGCGCTTGCCGGGCGCCTTTCCGCGGCGGGGGAGAGCCGCGCCTTTCGCGTCACGCTGACCGAGGAGGACGGCCCCGGCGCCATGCTGTCGCTGGAATGGAGCGGCGCACCGCTTGGCGTGAGCCGCCTCGACGCCTGGCTCGATGCGCCGCTGGAGGAAGACGTGATGGAACTGTCGGGGCGCGCCGTACTTCAGGGCCACGGCACCGAAGCCTGGCCCGAAAGTCTCGACCCCGGCCCCGACGGCCCGCGCGCCGCGATCCGCATCCCGGTGCGCGAGGCGCGCCGTGCGGTGCGCCGCCCGCCCCCCGTCGCCCGTGCGGTGGTCTATGATTTCGAACTGCTCTCGAAGGCGCGCAACGAGGCGGTGGCCGACAGCCGCCTCGAGGATCTGACCTATGTGGTCTTCGACACCGAGACCACGGGGCTCGACCCGGCCAGCGACGAGGTCGTCCAGATCGCCGCGGTGCGCGTGGTCAACGGGAGGCGCGTGGAAAGCGAGGTGTTCGACACCCTGGTCGATCCGCAGCGCCCGATCCCCCCCAAATCGACCGAGGTGCATGGTATCACCGACCAGATGGTGCGCGGCGCGCCCGATATCGCGCAAGCCGGCGCGCGGTTTCACCGTTTCGCGCGCGGGGCCGTCCTGGTCGCGCATAACGCGCCCTTCGACATGGCGTTTCTGCGCCGCCACGAGCCCGGTATCGGTGCGCGCTTCGATCACCCGGTGCTCGATACCGTGCTTCTCTCGGCGGTGGTGTTCGGTCAGCAGGAGTCGCATTCGCTCGACGCGCTCGCCGCCCGGCTCGGTATTACCATCCCCGAGGAGTCCCGCCACACCGCGCTGGGCGACACGATCGCCACCTCCGAAGCCTTTCTCAAGCTGATGCCGATGCTGCACGCGCGCGGGCATGAACGATTCGCGGATGTTCTCACCGAACTGCGCCGCCACGGCCGGCTTCAGCGCGACATGAACACCCCGCGCGCGTGATCCCGCGCCATTGCGTCGGGGATGTGCGCATCTTCGGCCTGCTCAGCCGCGATCGAAAAGCCCGGTCAAGGCACGGCGCAGCAGATTGGTGACGCGCGGCGCGGGAAGCTCGCGAAAAGCCATCGGCCGGCAGACCTCCATCGCCGCCACGCCCACGCGCGCGGTCAGCGCCCCGTTCACCACCCCCTCGCCGAAGCGGCGCGACACCTTGGAGAGCAACCCGCCCCCGGCCATGGAGCCAATCATGTCATCGCCCACCGCCACGGCCCCGGTCGCCACCAGATGGGTCAGCACCGCGCGCGTCAGCCGCCAGCCCCCCAGCACCCCCGCGCGCCCGCCATAGATCTCGGCGATGCGCCGGATCATGCGCAGATTTGCCACCAGTGCGGCGACCACATCCGCCAGCGCCAGCGGCACGAAGGCGGTGATCGTGGCCACCTGCCGGGCCGCGACCTCGACCTCGCGCCGCGCCTCGGCATCGAGCGGGGTCATCAACTCGACCTCTGCAAGTCCGATCAGCGCCGCGGCGTCAAAAATATCGCCGCGTCGCGCCGCCAGCCTCTCGCGCCCGCGCTCCAGCTCGGGCCGCGCCGAATAGAGCGCATCGAGGCGCCCGCACATCCGTGCCGCACCGCCCAGATCGGCCTCGCTCAGCGCCGCATCCGACTGACGGCGCAGATCGTCGAGCCTGCGCAGCCGCGCATAGGCCGCCGCTTCGCGCAGGCCCAGTGCCACAAGCCCCAGCAGCACGAGCACAACCAGCCCCAGCGCCGCCCAGCCCAGCACCGCGTTGCGTGCCAGCAGCCCGGTGACGTAATCCCATGTCGCCAGGCTGACCACGAAGATCAGAAGCGCCAGCGCTGCGCCCAGCAACAGCCGCGCCGCGCGCGACATCCGCCGCGCGCCCAGCCGTGCGGCGACCTGCATCGCCTGTCCGTTCGGCGCGGCGCCGTCCCCGTCCGGCACCGGCGGTGCCTCGGCCGGGCCGTGCGCGGTATCGGCGCGCGCGCCATTGTCGTCGCTATCATACTCGATCACCACCGGGCCGCGGCGGGGTTGATCCCTGTCGCTCATTTCAAACGGTCTCCGATCAGAAATTGCGCCGCCTGGTCGAGCCGGATATGCGGCGGCCCCTCGCCGGAGCGCAGCGTCAGCGGGGCGGGCGCAAAGCGCATCAGCCCGTAATCGGCATCCAGCCAGCGCTCTGCGCCCTCGCGCGCCGGTGCCAGAAGGCGCGCGGGATCCTCGGGCAACTCCCCGGG
>PWLT01000327.1 GCA_003558415.1 Hyphomicrobiales bacterium | reverse complement strand
CTGCGCGGTCTTCGACGCGGACGGCGCGCTGGTGGCCAATGCCCCGCACATGCCGGTGCATCTGGGCTCGATGGACCGCTCGGTGGAAACCGTGATCCGGCTGAATTCGGGCGACATCCATCCCGGCGATGTCTTCGCGCTCAACGCCCCCTATAATGGCGGTACGCATCTGCCCGACATTACCGTGGTCACGCCGGTCTTCGACGATGCGGGGGGCAAGATCCTCTTCTGGGTCGCCTCGCGCGGCCATCACGCCGATGTTGGCGGCACGGCGCCGGGGTCGATGACGCCGCTGGCGACCACGGTGGATGAGGAAGGCGTGCTGATCGACAATTTCCGCCTCGTCGAGAAGGGCCGTTTCCGGGAGGCCGAGCTGCACGATCTTCTCACCGATCACCCCTACCCCTGCCGCAACCCCGCGCAGAACATCGCCGATCTCAAGGCCCAGATCGCCGCCAATGCGCGCGGCATTGCCGAGCTGCGGCGCATGGTGGCGGAATTCGGGCTCGAGGTGGTGCAGGCCTATATGGCGCATGTCCAGGATAATGCCGCCGAGGAGGTGCGCCGCCTGCTGGGTCGGCTGGAGGATTGCGAATACGAATACCCCACGGATACCGGCCAGACCATCCGCGTGAAGATCTCCGTGGATCGCGAGGCGCGCGAGGCGTTGGTCGATTTCACCGGCACCAGCGAGGCGATGGAAAACAACTTCAACGCGCCCGAGCCGGTGACGCGCGCCGCGGTGCTCTATGTCTTCCGCGTGATGGTGGAGGCGCCGATCCCGATGAATGCGGGCTGCCTGGAGCCGATCCGTATCAAGGTGCCGGACGGCTGCATGCTCAAGCCCGAATACCCGCGCGCCGTGGTCGCCGGCAATGTCGAGACATCCCAGCACGTCACCAATGCGCTCCTCGGCGCGCTGGGGGCCATCGCCAATTCCCAGGGGACGATGAACAACCTCACTTTCGGCAATGACACCTACCAGTATTACGAGACGATCTGTTCGGGCTCGCCCGCGGGGCGGATGAATGACGGACGCGGCTTTCACGGCACTTCGGGCGTGCATGTGCACATGACCAATTCGCGCCTGACCGACCCCGAGGTGCTGGAGCTGCGCTTTCCTGTGCTGCTGGAGGAGTTCCGCCTTCGCCCCGGCTCGGGCGGGCAAGGACGCTGGAACGCGGGCGACGGTACCGAGCGGCGCCTGCGCTTTCTGGAAGGCATGGATTGCGCGATCCTGTCCTCACACCGCACCCGCGCGCCGCAGGGGGTTGCGGGCGGCGGCGCGGGCCAGCCGGGACGCACCATCGTTCATCGAAGCGACGGGGCGGATGAGGAACTCGCCGCCTGCGCGCAGACCGTGCTGGAAGCGGGTGAGCGGATCACGGTCATCACCCCCACGGCCGGGGGCTTCGGCAAGGGCTGAATCGGCGCGCGCAACAGCGGTGCTCACACAGTCGTGAGCACCGTGAACCGTAACGGGTGCTGATATTCGAATATTTACTACTAGATGCAAACACAGGCCGCATTTCAGCGGCTTGCAAAGGAGATACCCATGTTCCAGCAGAATGTCGGTACTGTCGATCGGGTCATACGAGTGATCGTCGGGCTCGCACTGCTCGCAGGCTTCTTCGTCTTTCCCGAAGCCGGCCTTCGGTGGCTGTTTCTCATCGGAATCATCCCGCTCGTCACCGGAATTGTCGGCAGCTGCGGCGTCTATTCGTTGCTCGGAGTCAGCACCTGCCCGACCAGGCGAGCCTGACCGCGCCATCCATTCTGACCGGGGCGCTGAGGCACGCGCCCCGGCGGCTTATTCCGCAGCCAGATCCCGCCCCTTGAGCATCGGTGCCAGATAGCGCCCGGTATGGCTCTCAGTCACGGCCGCGACCTCTTCGGGCGTGCCGGTGGCCACGATACGTCCACCGCCATCGCCGCCTTCGGGGCCGATATCGATGATCCAGTCGGCGGTCTTGATGACATCGAGGTTGTGTTCGATCACAACCACCGTGTTGCCGGCATCGACCAGTTCGTGGAGCACTTCCAGAAGCTTGCGCACATCCTCGAAATGCAGCCCCGTGGTGGGCTCGTCGAGGATGTAGAGTGTGCGCCCGGTCGAGCGCCGCGCAAGTTCCTTCGAGAGCTTCACGCGCTGGGCTTCGCCGCCTGAGAGCGTGGTCGCCTGCTGGCCCACCTTGATATAGCCCAGGCCCACGCGCATCAGCGCATCCATCTTCTCGCGGATCGACGGAACGGCCTGGAAGAACGCCTGCGCTTCCTCAACTGTCATATCAAGAACATCGGCTATGCTCTTGCCCTTGAACTTGATTTCCAGTGTTTCGCGATTGTATCGCGCGCCCTTGCAGGTCTCGCAGGTAACGAACACATCGGGCAGGAAATTCATCTCGATGCGCAACACGCCGTCGCCCTGGCAGGCCTCGCAGCGCCCGCCCTTGACGTTGAAGGAAAACCGCCCCGGCTTGTAGCCGCGTGCCTGCGCCTCGGGCAGCCCGGCGAACCAGTCGCGGATCGGCGTGAAGGCGCCCGTATAGGTCGCCGGGTTGGAGCGCGGCGTGCGCCCGATGGGGCGCTGGTCGATATCGATCACCTTGTCGAGATGCTCCAACCCCTTGATCGTCTCGCAGGGTGCGGGGGTGTGGCGCGCGCCGTTGAGCTTGACGGCGGCGGTCTTGAACAGCGTCTCGATGGTCAGCGTGGACTTGCCCCCGCCCGACACGCCCGTGACGCAGATGAAGCGACCCAAGGGGAACTCGGCGGTAACATCATGCAGGTTGTTGCCGCTGGCCTTGACCACGCTGAGGGACTTGCCGCTCCCCCTGCGTCGTGAGGCGGGTACCGGGACGCTGCGGGTTCCGGCAAGATACTGCCCGGTGATCGAGGCCGGATCGGCCGCGACCTCCTCGGGTGTGCCCTGCGAAACCACACGGCCACCATGAACGCCTGCGCCGGGGCCGATATCAAAGACGTAATCGGCGGCGCGGATGGCCTCCTCGTCATGTTCGACCACGATCACCGTGTTGCCCTGATCGCGCAGGTTCTTCAGCGTGGTCAGAAGCCGGTCATTGTCGCGCTGATGCAGCCCGATCG
>PWLT01000368.1 GCA_003558415.1 Hyphomicrobiales bacterium | reverse complement strand
GCATCGTGGGGCTCGGCGTTGTGCTGGCGCTGGCCGCAAGCCCGATCACCGGCAGCCCCGGGCTTGCGATCCTCTCGGGCGCCGATCCGGTGGCGGCGCTGCGCCAGCTGGTGCTGGGAACGGCGCTGCTGCCGCTTACGGTGCTGCCGGTCTTCTGGGCGATGCCGGTCTTTCCCGACCCGGCGGCGACACTGGCGGGGGCGGGGCGGCTCATGGTCATCATCGCGGTTGCGGGCGGGGGCGCGCTGCTCCTGCGCCGCCTGCTGCCGCGACTGCTGGAGCGCGCATCGGCGGCGGTGGCGATCGATGGGCTGACGGCGCTGGTCATGGCGGTGGTGGTCATCGCGCTGATGTCGGCGGTCGGCCCCGCGCTGCTGGCGGGCGAGGCAGCGCTTTGGGGTATTCTGGCACTCGTGCTCGTTCTCAATTTCGGCACGCAAATTGCTGTATGGAAATCATTTTCATTGCTTGGGGCGGGGCAGGCGGCGCCGTCGCTGGGCATTGTGGCCGGCAACCGCAACCTTGCGCTGTTTCTCGGTGCGCTGCCACCCGAGACGGTCGAGGCTCTGCTGCTTTTCGTCGGCTGCTTTCAGGTGCCGATGTATCTCACGCCGCTGATCATGGCGCGCGTGTATCGGCGCGTTCGGGAGTGACGTTCCCGAGTGTCCTGCCAGCAATGGGAGCCACGAGCCCTGTCACGCTCCGTGCATTCGGGTGAGCGCGCCACGCGCGCGTGGCGTGGCGCGGACGGCACGAATGCCCTCTGCCGGCTTTGCAAGCGCCAATCCGGGGCATAGTCTGCGCCGGAATTGTCCAGCGCGGGGGAGCGGCCGTGAAGATCGCCTATGTCGTGAATACCTATCCGCGCCCATCGCACAGTTTCATCCGCCGCGAGATCCGCGCGCTGGAGCGCCGCGGGCTGGAGGTGCGCCGTATCGCCATGCGTGGCGTGCAAGATGAACTCGTGGATCCCGGCGATATCGAGGAACATGCGCGCACCGAACATGTGCTCGCGCAGCCGCGCGCGCGGCTCTTGGCCACGGCGCTGCGGGAGTTGCTGCGCGCACCGCGGCGGGCGCTGGATGCGCTGGCGCTGACGCGTGCGCTCGTGCGCGCCGCCGGGGGAGGGCGGCTGCGCCACATCGCCTATCTGGTCGAGGCCTGTCACGTCGTGGCGCGATGCCGCGCCGGGGAGGTGTCGCATCTGCACGCCCATTTCGGAACCAACTCCGCCGCAGTCGCGATGCTGGCCGGCGCGCTCGGCGGGCAGAGCTATTCCTTCACCGTCCACGGCCCCGAGGAATTCGACTCCCCGCGCGCGTTGGCGCTCGATCTCAAGATGCGCCGCGCGGCCTTTACCGTGGCGATCAGCGCCTATGGGCGCAGCCAGCTCCTGCGCTGGCTGCCGGCGCAAAACTGGCCGCGCGTCGCGGTGGTCCATTGCGGGATCGAGCCGCAGACCATCGGTGCGGTGCAGCCGCTGCCCGATTCGGGGTTGCGTCTGGTGGCCGTGGGGCGGTTTTCGGAGCAGAAGGGGCATCTGATCCTGATCGAGGCGCTGGGCCGCATTGCGGCCGCGCATGCGGGGGTTCACCTCACCCTGGTCGGTGATGGCCCGATGCGCCCGCAGATCGAGGCCGCGATCGCCGCCCACGGGCTTGAGCGCAATGTCACGCTCACCGGTTGGCTGGACGAGCCGGGCGTGCGCTCGGCGCTCGATGACAGCCATGCGCTGGTGCTGCCCAGCTTCGCCGAGGGGCTGCCGATGGTGGTGATGGAGGCAATGGCAGCCGCGCGCCCGGTTCTCGCCACATGGGTTGCCGGGATCCCCGAACTGGTGCGCGATGGCGAAACCGGGTGGCTGGTGCCGCCGGGTGATGCGGAATCCCTGGCGGAAGCAATCGGCGCGCTGGCCCAGACCCCGCCCGAGCGGCTGGCGGCGATGGGGCGCGCCGGGCGCGAGCGGGTACTTGCACGCCACGACATCGATGCCGAGGCTGCGCGCCTCGCCGCGTTGTTCGAAGGGCTGCGGGACTGACCGGCGCGCGCGGGGTCAGCCGCCCGTGCCGGAGTCCGGGCCGCGCCGGAACAAGAGGATATCGGGGTCATCCGGCACGGGACCCTCGCGCCGATAGCCAGCCTTTTCCAGTATGCGCGCCGAGGCGGGGTTGTCCCGATGCACCCGTGCGACTATCGCGCGCAGCTGCGGATCGGCCCGAAAACACTGCGCGGTGAAACGCGCAACCATCCGCGCGCCGATCCCGCGTCCCCAGTAGCTTCGGCCGAGCCAGTAGCTGATCTCGGCCTCGTCACGCCTGCCGGTGGCCGGGTCATGAGTCAGCCGCACCTGGCCGACGGTTTCGCCCCCGGCCTCCACGGCGCGGACCTCGTGATGCCCGGCGCTGTTCGACAACTCGATGAGCTCGCGCGCTAGCGATTCGCTCAGCGGGTCGGGATAGGGCTCGGGCAGATGCCGCCAGATTTCGGGGTCGTCGAGCAGGCGCACGAACAGCGCCGCGTCCGAGGCGTTCCAGGGGCGGAACCGCAAGTCCCCTGGCTCGGAGCGCCTGTCCGCGTCCTCACCGGGCAGCTCGGGCGCGTCGTGGAGCAGATCGACATCGTCGGTGGCATCCGCGACAACCCAGCCGATCTGCGCGGGATCATAGGCGAGAGGGATCGCGTTCTCGCGGCAAAAGGCCAGCTCGGCTGCGTCGAGCGGCCCGGCTGAGCGGGGGCGATGCGGATCGAAGCGGCGCCCGTCGGGCAGCGTCACCGGGGCGGTCGTGTCATCTTCGGGACTCATCTGCGGCCTGTCGCCTCCCTGTCGCATTTGAAAAAGAGCAATTCGCTTTGTATTGCAGCCCATTGTCGCGCAAAGCTCAACGGTTGCATCACCTCAATCGGCCCATCTCACTGCACCCGGCGCGTTATCGCCCCCTGGCCCAGTCGCGCGCCCCGGTGCGCGTCGAGCGTACCAAGAGGCTCACAAGGGCGTAAACCCCGACACCGGCCGGGGCGCGCAGGGCCATTGCGGCGAGCCGACCCGCGCCCGGTCGATGCGCGCGGTGATTGGCGCGCAGTTCGGGGAAGCGCTCAAGCACCTCGCG
>PWLT01000124.1 GCA_003558415.1 Hyphomicrobiales bacterium | reverse complement strand
TGGCCACGGCGCCGGCTGCGCAGGGGCAGGAATTGTTGCGCCTGTCGACGCTCGGGGCGGGCTCATCACCCTATCTGGTGATGAGCACCTTCGCCAATGTCGTCAACGACAAACTTGACACTGTCGAGATCGGCATAAATGCGACCGGCGCGGCCACGCGTCACGCCCTTGAGGCCGCACGCGGGGAGACGGATTTCTTCATGGGCTCGGCCACGGTGCATAACTTCATGCAGTCCGGCACCGCCATGTACGCGTCCGTTGAGGATGCGCCCGAGCTGTCGGAGAATGTCCGCGCGTTGCTGAGCTTTCCGATCGGCTCGTACCACATCGTTGCCTATGCGGATTCCGGGATCGAGACGCTTTCCGATCTCGAGGGCAAGCGCGTCTTTCTCGGCCCGCCGGGTGGCGGGGCGCTGAATACTGCCATCACATTCGTGGAAGCGGCCACCGGGCTGTCCACCGAAGATGACATGGAGGTTGTACAGCTGGGCTGGGACGCCGCGGCGCAGTCCTTTCAGGACGGCCAGATCGACGTTTATGTCAACCCGACCCTCGCGCCGTCCCCCGTCGTCCAGCAAATGGCCTTTACGCGGCCGATCCGCCTCATCGGGTTCAGCGAAGAAGAGCTTGCCCGCGAGGAGATGGAGGGCACGTTGGGGCGTCCGGGCGGCACGCTCGACACCATCCCGGCCGACATCTACGGCGATAATCAGGTCAACGAGGAGGATGTGACCACCGTGGGCTCGAACGTCTCGATCGCTGCCGGCGCGCATCTGTCGGACGACATCGTCCATGACGTTCTGGCGACGTTTTGGGACAATATCGAACAGGTCCATGCGGAACAGCCATGGATGCAGCGCGTCAACCTCGACAATGTGTTCCTTGACCTGAACATGCCGCTGCATCCGGGCGCGGTGCGCTACTACGAGGCGGCCGGACTCGACATTCCCGACGATCTGCGTCCGCCGCAGTGACGGGCTGAATCCACCACTCGCGAACAGGCCGCGTCCCGCATCCGCGGGGCGCGGCCGCCAATCCGATCATTCAAGTTGGAAGCCAGATGAAGCCTGTCAGGAACATTCTTTTCGTCATGACCGACCAGCAGCGCTGGGACTATCTCGGCGCGGCGGGGCATCCGACCCTGCGCACGCCGGTGCTCGACGCGCTGGCCGCCGAGGGCGTGTTGTTCACCAATGCCTACTGCAACTCGCCCATCTGCGGCTCCTCACGCATGTGTTTCTACACCGGGCGCTACATGTCGAGCCACGGCGCCAATTCCAACGGCTTCCCGCTGGCTCTCAACCAGAAGACGCTGGGCGAGCATCTGCGCCCTTTGGGGATGCGCACGAGCCTGGTGGGCAAGACCCATATGACCGCCGACATGGCCGGGATCGAACGGCTGGGCCTCGACCCGGACGACCCCGACGTGATCCTGCTCAAGGAATGCGGGTTCGAGCCCTATGAGCGCGACGACGGTCTCTGGCCCGACCAGATGGAGCCGAAGGACCTGCCCTATAACCGCTGGCTGCGCGAGAAGGGCTATGCGGGCGACAACCCCTGGCACGACTATGCCAATTCCGCCGAAGGGCCGAATGGTGAGGTGCTCTCAGGCTGGTACATGCGCCATTGTCACCTGCCGGCGCGCGTGGCCGAGGAACACTCCGAAACCGCCTACATGACCGACCGGGCGCTCGAGTTCATCAATGAGGCGGGTGATGAGCCGTGGTGCCTGCACCTGTCCTACATCAAGCCGCACTGGCCCTACATGGCCCCCGCGCCCTATCACGACATGTATTCGAAGGCCGATATCCCGCCTGCGGTGCGCAGCGAGGCCGAGCGCGACGACCCGCACCCGGTCTACCGCGCCTACATGAACCATATCGACAGTGAGAGCTTCGCCCGCGACGAGGTGCGCGAGAATGTCATCCCTGCCTATATGGGCCTGATCAGCCAGATCGACGCGCATCTGGGCCGCATCTTCGACCATCTCAGGGCGACGGGGCAGTGGGATGAGACGCTGATCGTCTTCACCTCGGATCACGGCGACAATCTCGGCGATCACTGGCTGGGCGAGAAGGAACTGTTTCACGACTGCTCGGTGCGCATCCCGATGATCATCCGCGACCCGCGCGAGCAGGCCGACGCCACGCGCGGCACGGTCAGCGAGGCGCTCGTGGAATCCATCGATCTGGTGCCGAGCTTCGTTGAGGCCGTGGGCGGGCCGGGCGAGGACGGCCAGTGGTTGGAGGGGCGCTCACTCCAGCCGCTGCTGCACGGGCAGGGCGAGGACTGGCGCGATGCGGTCTTTGCCGAGACCGATTACGCCACCCGCGCCGCGCGGCGCGAGCTGGGCGTGGCGCCTTCGGAGGCGCGCGGCGTGATGGTCCGCACGCAGGAGTGGAAATACGTCTACTGGCACGGTTTTCGCGGTCAGCTCTTCGATCTGAAATCGGACCCCGATGAGCTCAACGACCTGGCCGAGAGCCCCCAGCACGAACGCATCCGCGCCGAGTTGCGCGACAGGGTTCTGGATTTCCTGGCCCTGCGCCGCACGCGCGTGACGATCAGCGACGAATTGATCGAGAAACGCACCGCCAGCGCCGAGAAGCGCGGCTTCCTGATCGGATACTGGTAGATTGCACGGGCGTGGGCTGTGGCGGGCAAAGCAGTATGGGAGGACGCAATGAGCGAGGCTCTGTTTGAGGACGTGATCCGCCGGCGGCGCAGCGTGCGCAAGTTCGAACCCGGACGCAGCGTCGGGCGCGAGGTTCTGGAGCGGATCGTCGATTGCGGGCGCTGGAGCCCGTCGGGTGCCAACGCCCAGTGCTTCGATTTCATCGTCATCGACGAGCCGGACCTGCGCGACAAGGTGACGGGGATATTCCTCGAACAGGCGCAGCGGCTGGTCGATCACGCCAAGGGCTTTCCGGCGGTCAAGAAATCCTATCTCGCCAACACTGTCGCCATCGTGGTGGTGCTGGGCGATCCGCGCTGGAAGGTCTGTTTCCCCCAACCCACGACCCCGGGCATGGAGGAAGAATACCTCGCCAACAACGAGGCGATCTTCCTGTGCTCGCTGGGCGCGGCGATCCAGAACATCCAGCTTGGCGTCACC
>PWLT01000173.1 GCA_003558415.1 Hyphomicrobiales bacterium | reverse complement strand
GGCCAGCGCGCGGGTCTCGGCCTTGGTCTCCAGGTGGCCAAGCGGAAAGCGCAGGTATTCGAGCTGCTCGGCCGTGGTCGAGAACAGGAAATAGGACTGGTCGCGCGCCGGATCGGCGGCCATGTGCAGTTCGGGGCCATGCAGGCCCGCCTTGCGCTGGATGTAATGGCCGGTCGCCATGCAGTCGGCATCGAGATCGCGCGCGGTTTCCAGCAGATCGCGGAACTTCACCCTCTCGTTGCAGCGGATGCAGGGCACCGGGGTGGCGCCGCCGAGATAGGCATCGGCGAATTCGTCGATCACCGCCTCGCGAAAGGCGTTCTCGTAATCGAGCACGTAATGCGGAAAACCCATCGCCTCGGCCACCCGGCGCGCGTCATGGATGTCGCGCCCCGCGCAGCAGGCGCCCTTTTTCGCCAGTGCCGCGCCGTGATCGTAGAGCTGCAGCGTCACGCCGACCACGTCATAGCCCTCGGCGGCGAGCTCGGCCGCCACGACCGAGCTGTCGACGCCGCCCGACATGGCCACGACCACCCGCGTCTGCGCGGGCGGCTTGGCAAAGCCGAGTGAATTGAGGACGGTGTCGCGCGCCATGACGATCTCCTGGGTTCGCGGGAATATAGGAAAATCCGCAGCACTCTCAACCCCGCGCCTTACGGCGCGTTAACGCCTGCGACGAACACTGTCAGCGGTGGGAAGAGGGGGTGTGGAATGTATCTCAGACGTATCGCGGGGCCGCGAATGGTGACGCTTCCCGATGGCACGGTGATGACACAAGCCGATCTGCCTCCGGCCGATACAAGGCGCTGGGTGGCGCGGCGCAAGGCCGTCGTGGTGGCGGCGGTGGAGCACGGTCTGATCACCCGTGCGGAGGCGCTGCGCCGCTACGCGCTGTCGGAGGAGGAGCTCGACGGCTGGTGCCGGGCCTTGCGCGCACATGGGGCGGAGGGTCTGAAAGTCACCGCGTCACGAAAATCCCGGCAACTTTAGATTGAATTCTGGCTTCGTTCTGGCAAGGTAACGCGTGGTTAACCATTGTCCCCGAGTCTCAGTGCAACTGGAGGGAACTTATCGGAGACAATGATGCGCGTTCTGCTGGTGGAAGACGACCCGGCGACCTCGCGCAGCATCGAGCTGATGCTGACGCATGCCAATCTCAACATCTACTGCACGGATCTCGGTGAGGAGGGCATCGATCTCGCCAAACTCTATGATTACGACCTGATCCTGCTCGATCTCGATCTGCCCGACATGGGCGGGCTCGACGTGTTGCGGCAGTTGCGACTGGCGCGCATCGACACGCCGGTGCTGATCCTCACCGGGCAGGACGACACCGACAGCAAGCTGCGCGGCTTCGGTTTCGGCGCCGACGACTACCTGACCAAGCCGTTCCATCGCGAGGAACTCGTCGCGCGCATCCATGCCATCATCCGCCGCAGCCAGGGGCACGCCCAATCGGTGATCCGCACCGGCAAGATCGCGGTCAATCTCGACGCCAAGACCGTGGAAGCCGAAGGACGGGCGGTGCATCTGACCGGCAAGGAATACCAGATGCTCGAGCTACTCAGCCTGCGCAAGGGCACCACCCTGACCAAGGAGATGTTCCTCAACCATCTCTATGGCGGCATGGACGAGCCTGAACTCAAGATCATCGATGTCTTCATCTGCAAGCTGCGCAAGAAGCTTGCCGAAGCCACCGGGGGCGAGAACTATATCGAAACCGTCTGGGGGCGCGGTTACGTGCTGCGCGATCCGGTTGACGTGGCCGAGCCCGTGGCGCTGGGCGCCTGAGGCAGGCACCGGCGGCGACATTTCCTGGCCTGCCGCCCATTCACGATGCCGCCCGGCGACGGGCGGCGCGGCTGGGGCACGCGCAGGGCGGCAATCCCCCAGCTCGGTGCGGCGCTCGGCTAATCACTTAGCGATTGCCGCCCGCGCGCCGCCTCCGCAGGGTACCGCCTGGCCGGAGTGATCCCCGTCAAATCCGTCCCGCCCGCGCCTTCATTAACCCGCGCGAGCGGCTGGACCTTGCGCCGCAGCACTCCTATCAACAGGGGGCGCAGGGAGGCGGCGATGAGCGGGACGATCCCGGTTGAGGAACTCGACGAAGAGGCAGCGCGGGCCGAGCTTGCGCGGCTGGCCCGTTTGATCGCCGATGCCGATCGCGCCTATCACCGCGACGACGCGCCCGAGATCACCGATGCGCAATACGATGCGCTCAAGCAGCGCAACGCCGAGATCGAGGCGCGCTTTCCCCATCTCAAGCGCCCCGACAGCCCCGGCGAGCGGGTCGGCGCCGCCCCGGCGGAGGGGTTCGGCAAGGTCGCGCACCAGCTTCCGATGCTCTCGCTCGGCAATGCCTTTGAAGCCTCCGAAGTCACGGAATTCGTGGCCCGCATCCGCCGCTACCTCAACCTCGCCGAGGTTGCGCCGCTGCGCTTCACCGCCGAGCCCAAGATCGACGGCCTCTCGCTCAGCCTGCGATACGAGCACGGGCGGCTCGTGCAGGCGGCCACGCGCGGCGACGGACGCGTGGGCGAGAATGTCACCGAAAACGCCCGAACCATCGATGATATCCCCGACCGCCTCCGCGGCGCGCCCGAGCTTCTGGAGGTGCGCGGCGAGGTCTATATGAGCCATGCCGATTTCACCGCCCTCAACGAGCGCCAGGCAGCCGCCGGGGAGAAGACCTTCGCCAATCCGCGCAACGCCGCCGCGGGCTCGCTGCGCCAGCTCGATGCCTCGATCACGCGCGCCCGCCCGCTGCGCTTCTTCGCCTATGGCTGGGGCGCGCTCTCCGAGCCTTTGGCCGCCACCCAGATGGAGGCGATCGCGCGGCTCGAATCGCTGGGATTCGCAACCAACCCCCTGATGCGCCCGTGCGATGACGTGCAGGATCTGCTCGCGGCCTATGCCGAGATCGAACAGGCCCGCGCCACGCTGGGCTATGATATCGACGGCGTGGTCTACAAGGTTGACGATCTGGCCTTGCAGGAGCGGCTGGGTTTCCGCTCCACCACGCCGCGCTGGGCATTGGCGCACAAGTTCCCCGCCGAGCTTGCCTGGACGCGGCTGGAGCGCATCGAGATACAGGTCGGGCGCACCGGCGCGCTCTC
>PWLT01000122.1 GCA_003558415.1 Hyphomicrobiales bacterium | reverse complement strand
GGTCCATGGAAAACGTCGTTCTCATCATCCATCTGCTCCTCGCGCTGGGCATCATCGGCGTGGTGCTGTTGCAGCGCTCGGAAGGCGGCGGCCTCGGAATGGGCGGCGGTGGCGGCGGTGCAGGTGCAGCGCGCCCGGCTCTCTCGCCGCTGGGAAAGCTCACCTGGGTCTTCGCGGTCGCCTTCATCGCCACCTCGCTCACGCTGACCATCCTCGCGGCGCAGCGCACGGCCACGGGCTCGATCCTCGACCGCGTGGGCACGGGAGCCCCCGTGGCGGAAGAGGAAACCGTACCGGGCGTGCCCGCCGGCGACGATCTTCTGCCTCCGCCGGCCGAGGACGCGCCGCTGACGCCACCGCGCGCGGACTGACACAGGCACCACCACGACTTGCGGATTCCCGCACTAATGCAACATCATGTTGGGCGGGGCGGTTGCGGCCGCCTTGGGAATGCACTATGAGTCGAACCCCGTGATGCATCGCTGCTGACCAGTACCGGAACCCAGCCGACACACGGGAGACGCCACCCAATGGCACGTTATGTATTCATCACCGGGGGCGTTGTCTCGAGCCTTGGCAAGGGGCTGGCCTCGGCGGCGCTGGGGGCGTTGTTGCAGGCGCGCGGCTTCTCGGTCCGGCTGCGCAAGCTCGACCCTTATCTCAACGTCGATCCGGGCACGATGTCTCCCTTCGAGCATGGCGAGGTCTTCGTCACCGATGATGGGGCCGAAACCGATCTCGATCTGGGCCATTATGAGCGTTTCACCGGCGTTTCGGCGCGCGCGACCGACTCGGTGAGTTCGGGGCGCATCTACTCCAATGTGCTCGAGAAGGAACGCCGCGGCGATTATCTGGGCAAGACCATTCAGGTCGTTCCCCACGTCACGAACGAAATCAAGGACTTCCTCGCCATCGGCGATGGCGAGGTCGATTTCCAGCTGTGCGAGATCGGCGGCACGGTGGGCGATATCGAGGGATTGCCGTTTTTCGAGGCGATCCGCCAGTTCGCCCAGGAACGTCCACGCGGGCAATGCATCTTCATGCATCTGACGCTGCTGCCCTATCTCGCCGCCAGCGGCGAGCTCAAGACCAAGCCCACCCAGCATTCGGTCAAGGAGCTGCGCGCCATCGGCATCGCGCCCGACGTTCTGGTCTGCCGCTCCGAACAGACCATCCCCGAGAAGGAGCGCCACAAGATCGCGCTGTTTTGCAACGTGCGCCACGAGGCGGTGATCCCGGCCTATGATCTCAAGTCGATCTACGAGGCACCGCTGGCCTATCATCGCGTCGGGCTTGACCAGGCGGTGCTCGACGCCTTTGCCATCTCGCCCGCGCCGCGCCCCGATCTGCGCCGCTGGGAGGATGTGATGGACCGGCTCGACCACGCCGAGGGCGAGGTGCGGGTGGCCGTGGTGGGCAAGTACACCCAGCTCGAGGACGCCTACAAATCCATCCGCGAGGCGCTCACCCATGGCGGCATGGCCAACCGGGTGCGGGTGCGCGCCGAATGGATCGATTCGGAGATATTCGAGCGCGAGGATCCCTCACCGTTTCTGGAGGGGTATCACGCCATCCTCGTGCCCGGCGGCTTCGGCGAGCGTGGCACCGAGGGCAAGATCCGCGCCGCCCAGTTCGCGCGTGAGCGCGAGATCCCCTATATGGGCATCTGTCTGGGCATGCAGATGGCGGTGATCGAGGCGGCGCGCAACCTCGCCGGGCTCACCAACGCGGGTTCGGAGGAGTTCGACCACGAGGCCGGCGACAAGCGTTTCACGCCGGTGGTCTATCATCTCAAGGAATGGGTGCAGGGCAATGCCGTGGTGGCGCGCAAGCCCTCCGACGACAAGGGCGGCACGATGCGCCTGGGTGCCTATACTGCGCGGCTTGCCGAGGGCTCGCATGTGGCCCGAATCTACGGCGCCTTGAGCATCGAGGAGCGCCACCGCCACCGCTACGAGGTGGATATCAAGTACCGCGACGAACTGGAGGCGGCGGGGCTGAAATTCTCCGGCATGTCACCCGATGGGCGCCTGCCCGAGATCGTCGAGTATGAGGAGCACCCCTGGTTCATCGGCGTGCAGTTCCACCCCGAGCTGAAATCCAAGCCTTTCGCGCCGCATCCGCTGTTCGCGGATTTCATACGCGCCGCGCTCGAAGTCAGTCGCCTTGTGTGACGCACCGGGCCGCGCTGCGCGGGCACGCGGTGCGATTGAAAAGGTATTGGCGCGGGATTCCGGCCTCCAGGCACGCGTTTGCCCCCGATAGGCCGCACCGGATGGACACCGCCATGCGCGCCCGTCCAGGTTCATCGTCAAGAGTGTTGCGGCCGATACGAATCTCGGGGCCCGTCGTAGCGCCGACCGGCCCTCGGTATCACCCCTCCAGGTGAAGGGTGACGCGGCGGTTCTGGCGGCCCTTCTTCTCGATCTTGCCCAGACGGATGCGCCCGATCTCCGAAGTGCTCGCGACATGCGTCCCACCGCAGGGCTGGAGGTCCACCTCCTCGCCTTCCGTCCCGATTCGGATCAGCCGCACGCGCCCCTGTCCCATGGGCGGCTTGACCGCCATCGTCTTGACCAGTTCGGGTTTGGCGTCGAGTTCGGCATCCGTGATCCAGTCCTCCCCGACCGGAAGATCGCGCTCGATGAGG
Organism: Hyphomicrobiales bacterium; assembly: GCA_003558415.1. GTDB lineage: Bacteria > Pseudomonadota > Alphaproteobacteria > Rhodobacterales > Rhodobacteraceae > Alkalilacustris. Next base: position 471 of record PWLT01000122.1, on the reverse strand, counting down.
GCGTTGACCGCCTCCTCGATCGCCGCCTTGTCGCCCGGGGCATCGGGCATGTCGAAATCCAGCCGGCCCTTGCCGTCTCCGATCTGCCCGCCGGTGACCGGCAGGGGGATCGCCACCGATAGCAGGTGCAGCGCGGTGTGCACACGCATGTGGCGGTAGCGCCGCTCCCAGTCGAGGCGCTGACGCACCTGAACGCCGACCGCCGGCAGGGCCTGCGGCGCCGTGGGGACAAGCACGATCCTGCCATCGTCGCGCCCCTGCGCCGTGGCGATGCCGAGCACGCCGCCCTCCCATTCAACGACCCCGGAATCGCCCGGTTGCCCGCCGCCCGTCGGGTAGAAGACGCTGCGATCCAGTACGATCCCGCCCTCGGGGGTCAGCTCCAGCACCCGTGCCTCGGCTTCGCGCGCGTAAGGATCGGTGCGATAGAGCGCTTCGGTCATGCGTTCGTCTCCCTGCATTGAATTGGCG
>PWLT01000085.1 GCA_003558415.1 Hyphomicrobiales bacterium | reverse complement strand
CCGGCGGGGCGCTGAGCAAGGCGGCGGCGAAATCCGCGCTCTCGGGCGCGCCGGAGATGGCGCTCACGCTCTCGGGCCTCTTCACGGCCCTGCTGTTGCTCCATTTCCTCGCCCGGCTCCACGCGGCGCCCCTGCCGGACGCGCCGGCGCGCCCGGGCGCACTGACGCTTGCACCCACACTCGTGCTAGGCGTGGCGGCGCTGATGCTGCCCTGGTTGCTCTGGCCGCAATGGAGCGGACTGCCTGCGACCTATCCGCTGCGCGGGGGGGTGATGTTCGATGCGCTCTGGCCGGTGGCGCTGGGCGCCGGGCTGGGGGCGCTGGCGCTGTGGCGGGGATGGCGCCTGCCGGCCGTCCCGCCGGGCGATCTGATTTCCCTGCTGCACCCGCTGAGCGCAGCGCTGCGCGAGAGTTCGCTGGCGAATGCCCGCCGCGTGCTACGATGGCCGCGGGTGCGCGCGGGGCTCGAACCCGGCACACGGCGCGCCGAGGCCGCAACGCGCGACCTTACCGAAGCGATCGAGGCGGCGCTTCTGAAATGGCGCTGGAGCGGGCTCGCGGTCGTCCTTCTGGCGCTGGCGGTCGTGCTTGGCGCGGGTTGAGGGGTGACGCGGTTCGATACATGTCTCGGTCCCCGTCGCGCCAGCGACGGGGACCGAAAACCGGTTCGACCGCAATACACTGCAAGGGCTGGCCGGACGTCCAGCCCCTCGCGCCCGGCCCGCCCGCTCAGATCGCGTATCGCAGGATCGCGGCCAATTCGGCCTCCTGCGGGATGTCCCCGCGCCGCACGGCCAGAACCCGACCACCATTGGCCAGCACCCGCCCTGCGATCTCGTCGATCACACCATAGCTCACGGCGCTGTCCTCCTTGTCGAAGGAGATCTCGCCGGTCTCCTCATCGACGAGGCCGGGCACCACGCTGTCCATGTCGACCAGAAGCGTGTCCACGGCACCGAAAGTCGCGGCCCGCGCGGTGCGGGCCACCTGCGTGGTGGCGCGGCCTTCATTCTCGCGCTGGGAATACAGACTTGCGAATTCGGCGACCAACTGCGCGTTGAGTTGGTCCACGATCTTGCGCGCCTCGGCGCCAAGGTCATGCGGGGGGATACGCACCGGAGAGGTCTCGATCGCCGCGCCGGCCAGATGAGCATAGCTGTTAACCGAGCGGTAGATCGACAACAACGGGTCGGTCGCGGCCAGAATCAGCGGCTCATCCCGGCCCGCAAGCAGCGCGCGCAGGGCCGCATCGACCTTCCGGCAATACTGGCGCAGATGGTGTTTCTGCCCTTCGCCCCCGCCCTGACGGCCCGAATAGCTGCGCGAATTGACATTCGCGGTGCCAGCAACCGTGGCAGCATCCCTCGGCAGGTCCGGCACGCGGATCTCCTGCGCGGGCTGATCACCCAGAAGCTCGATCACGCGCACCTCGTTTTCGGCCAGCGCCAGGATGAAGGCATGTTGCGGCATCGACACCGCACGCAGGAGCGGCTTTAGATGGAAGCGGTCCGCGACCTGCACCGTTTCGCTCAACTGGTTGGGCAGCCGGTAGGTGCGCAGCGAGTCCGGGGTGACGAAGATGGCCAGGCTGTTGGCCTGCATGCGCCAGAACTCGTCATCATCGATCAGATCCTGAAGCTGCTCCTCGATGGGCCATATCGTGCGCTTGGCCACGCCGACCTGCTCGAGCTGGGCGACGGCGTCATTGGTCAGCTGTTTCAGCCGCGTGCGCGCGGCGTCGATGTGCTGCGTCTCGGGCGTGGTCTTCAAGTAGATGCTGATCAGGGATTCGCCGCGGGCGGAAACAAGTTTGCTGACCTCGGCTTGCGTCGGTATGTCGACATACAACATGGTCGCCTTACTCCTTGTGAAATGTTGGATTGGACGTGACACAGCCCGGCCATGACCGCAACCACCACAAAGGCGCCGCCCCGGCTTCGCGGGAATTCGCCTGCCGCACCCGCTGCCCTTCTCCCGTCAGGCCAATCGCGTTGCCCTCGGGCTATTGCACGAGAGAAACAGTCGCGCGGCAATCGACGGTTCGCGCCCCCGCGCAACTTGAATGCCCACAGGCGGAACGGGAGGCTTGATCGCCGTGGCGCCGCCCGCTTGCCACGCCCAAGACGCGAAACGCCACGGAGCATGAGACCGCCATGCAATTTCTGAAACGCGCCATCCTGTCGGCGGTCTTGCTGACCGCCACCTCCGCGATGGCCACGGCGCAGGATTGGTTGCCGGATCGGGCCTATGTCAATCTGGGCTCCTATCATGCCGGGCTCGACCCCGCGGATTTCGACGTGTCGCGCTGGAACGAGTTCAACCCAGGGATCGTGTTCACCTGGGAGGATCGGTTCCTGGGGCTCGGCTATTCCGCCGGTGGGTTCATCAACAGCTTCGGCGAGGCTTCGCCCTATTTCAGCGTCTCCAGGCTCTGGCAGGTCGGCGAGGATCTCTCGCTCGGCCCGTTTGTGTCCCTGTCCAATTATGGCGCCAACAGCCGACACTTCCCGAGCCGTATCGGGTCGTCCAACTTTGTCGTCTTCGGCGGGGTGCAGGCCAATTATCGCAACGCCTTCCTTCGGGTCCAGCCCGCGCCACGGCGCGGCGGTGGGGTGGCTGCCGTGTTCGCAGGTGGCTTGACCTTCAGCCTGCGCTGAGCCCGGAAGGTGCGACGTGATGCGCCGCCGCGCCATGTCCGCACGCTCGCCCCATTGTCACCGCCATCCCGCCGGGCTAGGGCATCGGGGCCAGTTGCAGGAGCCCCCTCATGCCCGCCGCACCCGATCCCGTGGAGCTTGCCGCCGAACTGATCCGCTGCCCTTCGGTCACGCCCGAGGAGGGCGGCGCGCTCACCCTGCTCGAGATGCTGCTCGCCGAGGCGGGGTTCGAGTGCATGCGGGTGGACCGGGGCGGCGTGCCCAACCTTTTTGCGCGCTGGGGGCCGAAGGGGCATGCACGCACCTTCGGCTTCAACGGCCATACCGATGTCGTCCCCCCCGGCCCGCGCGCGGCCTGGAGTGTGGACCCGTTCAGCGGCGAGATCCGCGACGGCAAACTGTGGGGCCGGGGCGCGGCCGACATGAAATCGGGTGTCGCGGCCTTCGTGGCGGCCGCCATCGCGCGGTTG
>PWLT01000457.1 GCA_003558415.1 Hyphomicrobiales bacterium | reverse complement strand
GCTCATCGGCCGCGCCGCACCGGAGGCGCCGGCTCCCGCAACCACGCCCGAAGGTGCGGCCGAGGCCCGCTTCCTGCGCCGTCTGCCTGTGGAGAAACGCGCGCCGCTCACGCGGATCGAGGCGCAGGATCACTATCTGCTGGTGGTCACCCGTGCAGGGTCGGAGATGTTGCTGATGCGCATGGCCGATGCAGAGGCCGAACTGCCGCGCCAGATGGGTCTGCGGGTGCATCGCTCACACTGGGTGGCGTTGAGTGCGGTGAAGGGCCGGCGCCGCCGCGACGGGCGGCTCACCCTGCTGATGGCCGACGGGGCCGAGGTGCCGGTGAGCCGCGGCTATCGCGACGCAGCCCGCGAAGCGGGCCTGTGGTAGGAGGCGGGGATCGGGCGGCGGCGTTCAGCGCGGCCCGATCATCATCACCATCTGGCGGCCTTCCATCTTGGGGAAGTTCTCCACCTTGCCGATCTCGGTCACATCGTCGGCCACCCGGTTGAGCAGCTCGAGCCCCAGCTTCTGATGCGCCATCTCGCGGCCGCGAAAGCGTAGCGTGACTTTCACCTTGTCGCCGTTCTCGAGGAATTTCACGACGTTGCGCATCTTCACGTCATAATCGTGCTGGTCGGTGTTGGGGCGGAACTTGACTTCCTTGACCTCGATGATTTTCTGTTTCTTGCGCGCCTCGGCCTCGCGTTTCTGCTGTTCGTACTTGAACTTTCCGAAATCCATGATCTTGCACACGGGCGGCGTGGCATTGGGCGAGATCTCGACAAGGTCAAGCCCGACTTCGGAGGCCATTTCGAGCGCCTGAGCGGGCGAGACGACGCCCAGATTCTCGCCCTCCGCGCCGATAAGGCGAATCTCGGGTGCGCGGATGCGGTCGTTAACGCGGGGGCCGGTATCTCGGGTCGGCGGCGCGTTGTGGGGTCTGCGGGCTATGGGGGCGCTCCTTTTGCGGTGACTGTCGACGTCGGGGAAAATAGACGCGCTGGTGATGCGGTTCAAGCCGCAAAATAGGGCCATCCGCACGGGCAGGCGGCAAAAACTGCGGCAAGGATCCGCCCGAGGCATTCACATTGCGGCAAGGGACTAGGCATTTCCGTTGAAAAGTGTCACATCGCCCCCAAGCTCGTGAACGAGACCGAAGGTTGATTGAGGACGAATATGAACAGGAACACGATCATCGCGCTGGTCATCGCCGTGGTGGTGGCGCTGGGCGCCTATATCTGGCTCCAGCCCGAGCCGGCGCCGGAGCTGCCACCCGTCGAGGACGAGGTGGCGCCGGAGGTCGAAACGCCCGAGCCGGATCCCGAACCCACGCCCGAGCCCGAGCCCGAGCCGGCGCCGGAGCCCGAACCTGAACCCGCGCCGGAGCCCGATACCCACGCCGATGATGGCATGGAGGACGATGCCGGCCTGCCCGAAACGGGCGACGAGGCGTTCGCCGCCACCGATCAGCCCGCCGATGGCCCGACCGACGATCAGATCGATTCGATCATTGACGAGGCCGTGGGCAACGGTGAGGAAGTGGGCGATTCCGCCGAAGCCGCGGCCGAGCAGGCGATCCGCGATGCGATGGATGGCGCGGCCGGTGACATGAGCGAGACGGAAGCTGCGGCGCGCGAGGCCATCGAGGAAGCCGCGCGCGGCGGCCCCGCCGCCCCGGCCGAGGATGAAGACGCGCTCGACGAGGCCGAAACCATGTCGCAGGAGGCGGCCCGGGTGGCCCTGGATGCCTCCGAGCGTGCGCAGGATGCGGCCCGCCGTGCGGCCGAGGCCGCGGGCGAAGGCGTCGAGGCGGCGTTGCGCGGGGATGGCGATGCTGCGGAGGCGGCCGCGGACGCGGCGAGCGCCGCCGCAAGTGAGGCAAGCCGCGCGGCGACCGAAGCCTCAAACGCGGCCACGCGTGCCGAGGAAAGCGCGACGGTGGCACGCAGCGACGAAGCCGCCGCCGAGGCCCAGGCTGCTACCGAGGCCTCGATAGCCGCGAGCGAGGCGGCACAGGCGGCGATGGAGTCCTCCTCGATCGCTGCGAGCGCGTCAGCGGATGCGATACTGGGAACACAGCCCGATCAGGAGATCATCGACATGCTGATCGAGGCGGGGCTGCTGGACGCGGATCTGGTCAACCAGCTCACTCAGCAGTAACGGATGGACCACGCGCCGGGGCACTGCCCCGGCGCGCTACTGTATCGCCTTGCCGGATTGGGGCGCCGGCGTTCAGCCGGCCTGAGCCTTCGGTGCGCCGCAGAACATGTCGTAAAGCAGTTCGATCACCTGCCGCGATTTCGGATCGCTGAGCGAATAATAGATCGCCTTGCCCTCGCGCCGCGCGCTGACCAGCCCCTCCATCCGCAGCCGCGCAAGCTGCTGGCTCACCGCGGCCTGGCGCGCGCAGAGAAGCTGTTCCAGCTCGGTCACCGATTTCTCGCCGGTCGAGAGGTGACACAGGATCATCAGTCGCCCCTCATGCGCAAGCGCCTTGAGGAAAGCCGCGGCCGCGGTTGCGTTCTCGGTCATCTCGTCGACCGCGATTGCGTCCTCGGTTTCGGTGAGGCAGCCGAATTCTTCCAGCGCGGCCGTTTCCTGCGGTGCCATCGTCATCATCCTTTCCTTCGGGGGCTTTCCCCCACTGCCCGGGCTGTACCTGCTGTACAACGTTGCACCGGGATCCCGCGCGGTGTCCCACCGGTGCCTGAGTGGCGGACAGCACCGGGTGCCGCGCGATACATAGAATATTTGTAATGTGTCCCGATGATGATTTCAAGGCCCTCCTGCCGGGACCGGATGATCAGCCGTAATGGGCAACCGGCGTGCCCGCAAGCGCGGACATGTTCAACAGCCCCCGCGCCGTGATCGAGGGGGTGACAACATGGGCGCGGTTGCCCATCCCCATCAGGATCGGCCCGACCTCCAGCCCGCCCGCGCGCATGCGCAGGATGTTTCGGATGCCGCTGGCGGCGTCGGTGCCCGCGAAGATCAGCGTGTTGGCCGCCCCTTCCAGGCGCGAATTGGGGAAGATGCGCGCGCGCAGCTCCGGGTCGAGCGCGGCATCGACCGACATCTCGCCCTCATACTCGAAATCGGGCGCGCGCGCGTCGAGGCGCTCCAGCGCCGCGCGCATCCGCCG
>PWLT01000094.1 GCA_003558415.1 Hyphomicrobiales bacterium | reverse complement strand
GTTGCGTGTGTCGCGCAACGAGCCCTTCGCCGGCGCCTATGTCGCGGAACGCTACGGCCGCCCGGCGCAGGGCCGCCACGTGGTCCAGATCGAGATCGATCGCGCCCTCTACATGGACGAGCGGCGGGTGCGTGCCTCTCCCGGATTCGAGGATTTCCGCCGCCTCATCACCGGGGTGATTGCCGAAATCGTGACGCCCGCCGCCGGGCGTGCCCCGCTCGCGGCCGAGTGAAGCGATCTCAGCGCAGCGAGCGGCCCTTGACGATGGCATCGGGGCCGAAGCGCGCGCGGATGCCGTCGGTGACGCGCTCGGCATGGGCGCGGCGCAAAGCGCCGGGGTCGAGCAGATCGGGTGTCGCATCCGCGGCCTCGGCGCGGCACAGATCGCTCAGCCCCAGCCCGATCAGGCGGAAGGGCGCCTTGTCGAGCTCACGGCCCATCAGATCGCGCGCGACGCGATAGACCCGGTCGGCAAGGCCGGTGGGCTCCCTCAGTCCGTGCCGGCGGGTCAGGAGCCGGTGATCGCCGCGCTTGAGCTTGAGCGTGACAACGCGCCCCGCCATGTCGCGGGCCTTGGCGCGGTCGGTCACCTTCTCGGCCAGGCGCCACAGATGACCGTCGAGCATGTCGGGGTCCGATATGTCATGCGGGAATGTCGTCTCGTTCGAAATCGACTTGATCGGCGCGTCGGGGGACACGCGGCGCGCATCCTCGCCCCGTGCCAGACTCCACAGCCGCGCGCCAAGCTGACCGAAACGCGCCTCCAGCTCCCGCCGTTCCCAGCGCAGAAGGTCCGCGATACGGTGGATGCCCGCCGCCTCCAGACTGGCCGTCGCGGCTGCGCCCACACCCCAGATGACGCTCACCGGCTGCGGTGCGAGGAAGGCCGCCGTCTCGGCGCGGCCGATCACCGAGAAGCCGCGCGGCTTGTCCAGATCCGAGGCGATCTTGGCCAGGAACTTGTTGTGCGACAGCCCCACCGAAGCCGTCACGCCGATCTCCGCTTCAATCTCCTGCACCAGGCGGGCGAGCATCTCGGCGGGCGGTGCGCCATGCAGCCGCTCGGTGCCGGTCAGGTCGATGAAGGCCTCGTCGAGCGAGAGCGGCTCGATCGCCGGGGTCAGCGCCTCCATCCTGTCGCGGATCAGGCGCGAGACCTGTGCGTACCTGTCGCCGCGTGGCCTGATCACCGCCGCTTCGGGGCAGCGACGCAGCGCCTCGGCCATCGGCATCGCCGAGCGCACGCCGTAGATGCGCGCGATATAGCAAGCCGCCGAGACCACGCCGCGCAGGTCGCCGCCCACGATCACCGGGCGGTCGCGCAGGCTGGGGTCGTCGCGCTTCTCCACGCTGGCATAGAAGGCATCGCAATCGAGATGGGCGATCGACAGCGCGAACAGTTCGTCATGGGCGCGCACGCGCGGCGACCCGCAGCGGGCGCAACGCGGCGCGGGCGCGATGCGCGCGAGACAGTCGCGGCAGAGGGCGGGGCGGGACATGCGCGCCAGTCTAGCAGAGCCCGCGGTGACGCGGCAGTCCTCTCATCATTGCGTGACCGTGCTCTGAACGGTGGCGGCATGGAGCGGTCCGAGCCACTTCGCGCCGGCCGCCGGGCCTGGGCAGACGCGCGCCTCCTTCCGCTGGCGCTCCGGGCGCCCCTGTTCAGGCCCGGTGCGAGCGCTGGTCGGCCTGGCTCGGAATGGCGCGGCGCCGGCCATTCAGGTCATAGGTGTTGAGATCCGGCACCGGGGCGCGCCCCGCCTCGATCCGCGCCATGGCGGCCTTCAGCCCTCCGCGGGCGCCGTCCAGCAGCGCGGCATTGCGCTGCGAGAGGACCCGCAGCCGTTCCACCGCCTGCGGGCCGAGTGCGTCGATCGCGCCGCGCGCCACCAGCGATTCCTTGCGCTGCGCGATGGCATCGAGCTCGGCGAAGCGCGCCGCGCGCAAGGCGTCCGCCTCGCCCTCCAGCAAAGTCTCCAGCTCACCGGCGAGCCGGTCGGAATCAGCGTTCGGCATGTGTCGCCTCCTTGAGTGCATCGAAGAGCGATTCGGCCAGCCCGATGCCGCCGCGCGCGCTCATCTCCTCGGCATAGGCCTGTACGAGAAAGGAGGAGAACTGCTCCTCCCCCGCGCCGCCGCCAAAGGGGCCGCGCGCCGCGCCGACACCGGCCGAGTCGAGCATGACGGCGAGAAAACTCGCCTCCAGCGCCGTTGCTGCGTCGCGCAGTTGCGCCTGCTCGGGTGTGGGAGGGGGGGGGCTTGGCGCACCGGGCGCCTGCAAGTTCGGTAAGGCGATGTCCTGCATCTTGCTGTCCTGGGCTTTCGGCTCAACGCCCAGGGTTCTCTCGCAAACGGGTAAAGAAGCGGTAACCCGTTGCGGTCATGATGGGGGCGAACCCAGGCAGAAGTCGCGGATCAGGATGTTGCAGCACACCGATACGGCAATCAGCCCGTCCCTCGCCAGGAACCCCGGAGCCGGGGAGCGGCGCGAGGCGGATCAAGAGGACGGGCGCGCGGCTTCGGCGCCCGAGCGAACGGGCGGATTCTCGCGTGTCCATGCGGGGCTGGCGAAATCCAGCGATTCGTCCCGCGCGCGCGCCGCCGAATCGGGGGCTTCGCAGCCGGACGTGGAGGACGGGGCGGAGAGCGACCCGGCCGGTGAGGATCGCGCCGGCGCGTCAATGCCCGCGTCGCGCTCCGACGGCACCGGGGAGCCGCGCGAGGCGTCGCCGCCGCGCATGCCCGACGATCCGGGGCGCCCCGGCCAGGGCCACGCCGCGGATGATCCGAAACGCGCCATGTCATCTGCAGTGGCGGGCAAGCTGCCACGGACGGGAACTTCCGCACAGGCTCCCGAACTCCTCGGGGCCGAAAGAGCAGGCGCGGCCGAGCGGGGAACTGCCGGAGCGGTGGCTGCCCGGCGGGAGGGTGCGCCCGGTGGGGAGGCCGACCAGCGTGTCGTGACTTCATCGCCTGCGGCGCGCGCTCGGGCGGCAGCAGGCGGTACGGCGCGCACGGACGCTGATAGGCAAGCGGAACCCGGCGGCAGACAGGCCATCGGGCCTGCGGGGTCGGGTGATGCGGCCGGCCGGGCGCAAGCCGCGCGTATCGCGCCGCCACCCGGTGAAGGC
>PWLT01000464.1 GCA_003558415.1 Hyphomicrobiales bacterium | reverse complement strand
GCGTATGGCAACGCGATCCCTGTCGGAGAGGTCGGAGAGGACCCCGATGGCTTCGAGGATACGCAGGCGGGCGTTGTCAAGGAAGATCGCGTACTCTTCCATCCGGTCAAGGGTGCGGGTGCTGTTGGTGCGAAAGTCGTTATGCTCTCTTCCTGCAGAAATTGCGAAGCGCAGGTCGTCGCCCATCTTGATGTTGGTGGCATACTCATAGGCAAGGTAGTTGCGGTATGCTTCGCGCATGTTTTGGTCGGCCAGCAGCTCGTTGCGCAGCTCGATATCGGCTTCGGTAACGCGGACATTGCGGTACTGGTCAACGCGGCCTATTGTGCCGGCAGCTTCCCTGAGGCTCATGCCGGGGTTGGTTAATGTCAAGCCTACCATCAGGCCAATTGCAAAACCTATTACAAGGCTAAAGATCACTAAAATTGTTTTGCGGGTTTTCATCGTTTTGGGTATTTAGAGTTTTAATTTGAATAGTTTCTCCTTTATGCTTTCATGATAATAATACCAACAAAGTTCAGAAAAGTTGGTTTATTGCAAAAATATCTCCCTGCTTTGCAGCAAATGCCCTTCTTGTAATACTTCGAGGTAGAAGGGTGAGCTCATCCCGGAGTGTTGGTTTAGCACCACCTGGTAAACTGTTTTGCCGCTAACGCTGAAGCTAACTTCACCGGCCTGCGTGCTGGAGCCCTTGTCTGTGCCGCTGAGCGTGCGCGCCCTGATCAGGCGATAGGCCTGGGTGTCGAACGAAAGGCTTATATCCAGCGGCCGATCGCTGGCAACGGAAAAAACCAGTATGACCGTTTGATCCACCAGCATGGGGTTGATCTGGATCTGCCAGTCGTCTTGCGCTAAGGCAAGCTTTTGCCCCGAGCGGGCAGCCATGGTGCCTGCCATGTCGCCGGTATCATGAAAAATGCCTCCCGGCTTCACCAGCAAGGTAACGGCAGACCCTAAGAATAAGCCGACAACCAGGATGGCGGCATAGCGCAGAAGCTGCCTTCCCTGGAAACGGACTCGCAACGGCAGGCTCTTCTTGTCTGCGACAAACACGCGCTGCTGATCCCGCCGGATGCGTTCCATCACTTCCCTGCTCAGATCCGGCATTGCCCGGTCGCGGGCAACATTGCGTAATGAGGCATCCATCTGCTCCATGTCGCGTAAATATCGCCTGGCCTCATCCGATTCAGTGACAAGACGCTGCAAATCATCCAGCTCATCCTTGGTGATCGTGCCATCGAGCTTCCGGTTTACCAATAATTCCAGTTCTGTTGATATCGTTGACATATCTCTGGTGTTTTTTGAGATTTTTCAATAAATACATTCCTGTAGCTTCATAAGTGAACCCACTCTGAAAAGTCATTTTAAGCCACAAAAACATTAAGAACACTAAGTTTTACGAAGTGTAACTTATACAATATAAGCCTTTTGTGGCTCTTGGTGTATTGGTGTCTTAGTGGCATAATCATATTTCTTTACTTTTCGGAGTGGGCTCATAGGTACTATCCAAAATAATCATTCTTTTCTAACATAGTCTTCAATATTTTTCGTCCGTCAAACAAACGCGACTTCACCTTTTTTTCCGGCAGCTCGAGCACATCAGCAATTTCTGCATACGACAGCTGCTCAAAGTAATGCAACACAATCACTGCCCTGTAGTTCTCCTTCAGCTCCCCGATCGCCTGTTTCAGGATCGCATCCCGTTCTTCGTTAATGATTCGCCGTTCATTGTTGCTTTCGTTGTGATCCGGCTCTTCGGGCATTCTTTCCAGGCGCATGAAACGCTGTGCTTTTTTCTGGTGGCTTACGGCTGTGTTGATGGCAATACGGTAAATCCAGCTGAAAAACTTGCTTTGAAAGTTAAAGGTGTTCAACTTTTCGTATGCCTTCACAAACACATACTGTGCCAGCTCCTCGGCATCTTCGTGCTGCTGCAGAATCTGGTACAACACATTATATACTGCAGCCTGGTAATTGCGCACCAACCATTCGTACTCCTGTGTGTTCCCCGCCAGGATGCGCCTGATGATGTCGAACTCTTCGTTTTTCATAAGTATTACACACTTGTTGCTAAAAAGTTGGTTTTCTCATAAAATAATCCTGATACTTTTTACATGTAAATCAAAGCCTCTTAAAGACACAAAAGCCTGCATTCTCGCATCCTTGTATTCTCATGTACTCGTTTCCCAGCTCGAGTCAATAAACCCAACTGGTTTAACTCCCACAACTCCCGGTGGCTCATACGCACAAGGGGCAATAGAGCCATCTCACCGGCTTTGCCAATTTGCTTCCGAAGAAGCTTTAACTCCATCAGTTTTGATTTGACGTCCGGCTCGATGATCACCGGGAAGCCGCTTTCTTTAAGCAAAAGGTTGCGTTTGGCTTTTATTGATAGTTCGAGGTAGAGGCTGAAAAAGCAGTACATGTCAACCAGGGTTTCTGCCGGGAGATGTTCCTTAAGCGAGGCGAGGTAGCGCCCCGACTTGGTGTCGCGGAATTGCCCCTGCCGCATCATGCGCAGCATATCGACTTCGTTGCTGAACTCCACCTCGAGCCAGTTCTGGAGGTGCCGCGTGGTGTACATAAACACAAGGTAAAACACGAGGGGCAGCAACACGATGATCAGCAAGGTCATGAGCAGTGGGTTGAAGATGAAGTGGTTGAACGCCGAATGCAGCACGATGGCAGCGGGCAGGCCGATGGCGCCGCCGGCCAGGAGGTGGTTGTTGCGCTGCATGCCTTGTATATAGAAAATGGCAGCGATTGCCACCACCCCGCCATGCATGATGGCCGTGCCAAAGCCCCTGACAATGGCCAGCAGCACATTGAAGTCTGCACCAAGGTGAATATAGTACCACAGGTTTTCGGCCAGGGCAAAACCCGTGCCGATGGCAAAGCCATATATGGCCGCATCGATCATGAAGCCCACCTGCCGGCGTGCGATGAGCACAAAAAGCAGAACCGCCTTGACCAGTTCTTCCGCAACAGGTGCCACGTAACGGGAAAGGGCTTCATGGCTCAAGTAAAATCTGTCGGCAATGGCTGTGTTGACATAATAAGCGGCAATGGCCGAAGCGATGCCCCAAAGCAGGCACACCACCAGCCATCTTACCGAAACCAGCTTAAAGCTGT
>PWLT01000291.1 GCA_003558415.1 Hyphomicrobiales bacterium | reverse complement strand
TTTCGTTGTGCAGCAAACTCTGTCTCGGAACTCTTGGCCAGATCCTCGTCGCAGGTGTGAAGTTGCCGGAGGCACTCGGTATGACGTGCCTTTATCGGTGCCAACCAGTCGGATTGCTCAAGTTCTACGAACCACTTTTCAGTCGGATCCTTCGGAGCCTCCAACGATACACCGAGGAATTCCCTGGCCACTGTCGCCAACTGCTTCAGACTGGCATCAAGCGCAAACTGGGGATTCGCCTGAAGGGCGGCCTCGTAGGCTTCACGATGCTGTTGCTGCCTCTCGTTCTGCTTTACCCACTGGCGCTCGAGATCTGTGAGCCGGGCTGGGAGTGATTCAAGCTCAAGCAACAAGCGCCTTTTGTCCCAGCTATCGATTTCCTCTACATCCTCGAGACTTGGGCGAGAGTCTGTCAGGTCGCCCGATGGCACGTGGGCAGCTAACTCCGTTTCCAAGTCGGCCGCTCGCTTAACTCGCTGTTGGGCCTCCCCGAGTGAGACAACGGCAAGCGACTTGAGACGCTCGTCTCGCTGGTTGGAGAGTCGCTCGAGCTCTTGCGCCCGGAGCAGTTCGGCTCTGCTGGGTTTCCGACGCAACATTTGGCCGATCAGGAAAGCCGATGCGCCAAACACCAGTGCTACACCCATGGTCCAACCTATACCGAGACCGAGGACCGTGCCGAGCAAGAGTCCGATGACGACGCTCGCTGCTCCGAGCAGAGGGCCAAGCAGCCGACTGCCGACATCAGGCTGTGCAACGCGAAGCGTAGATTCCAGAGCCTCCACTTTTGCCTCAATCTTCTCAAGCGCTAAAAGATCGGAGGAGCTGGGTAGGGATAGCTCCTCTATCTCTTGCTTGATAACCCGCTGGAGACGGTAGCGACAATACTGCTGGCGGCTTTTCAGTGACTCCAGCTTGTCACGGTCCGGCGCTGATCCAAACACATTCTTCAGGTCAGCTAACCGCGTCCGATACCGCCTCAAATCTTGCCCCTGCTCAAGGACCGCAGCGAGCGCGCCTTTCCAGCGTGCGATACCGTCATCCAAACTTCGGACCTCTCCAGCAACGAGTCGCCGCCGGTTGACGATCTCCCTATACTGCTCCAGGGCCTTCTCCAGCTCTTGGAGCGAGGCCTCAGCCAGAGTGCACCGCTCTTTCGCCTGCTCAACCTCAGCCTCCAGAGCGTGAGCCGCGCTCTGGTCTACATCATCCGGCAACACTTCAATAAGACCCTCGAGCGCTCGCAGATCCTCCCCAATGCGCTTCAGCTCAACGAGATCGGCCTGTGCAGGCGGATGCAGGGAATCCAATTCACGCTGGAGCAACCACGTGCGACGGGCCTCCAGATACCGCTGGACAGCCATCAGCGAATCTACCCCCTGTCTATCCGGTGGCCCACCGAGCTCACCTACCCGTTGTACCTTGTCCTGGTGGTCCCGTACCCGCTTCCAGTGTTCCAGCACATGCACCCGTAACTCTTCCCAGCGCTTGATCCACGAATCCCGCTGATTAACCTCCCGTTCTAAATCTCGAATCTGCGACCCGATCTGGGCCATTTCCGCCGCCTCTTGCTCACGAACCTCCTCAAGCCGCGTTCGTTCAACCAGTAACTCGAGGTCCAATTCCTCAAGCTCACGGCTCTCGCGATCGCTTTCAGATATCTCCTGTTCCAGACGACGCACCTCATCCTCACACTCAATCGCCCGAACACGGACATCCTCCAGAGGTTTGCGAGGCGAACCTCGGTGCTCAGACCAGTATTGACGGTTGAGATCGTCCAGCCGGCTCTCGAGCCAACTGATACCTGGGCTTAACACTTCCGAGGCCGCAACCTGTGAACGAAGCCTTGGAGGAACACCAGCCATGGCAATTTCCCCTTGGGCTGCCACGATGGATGAGAAGGCATTCCCAGCGAGGAGCTCCTCGAGCTCATTTTGAACCGAAGGCCCCTGAAACAGGATGCGTCCCTCGCACTCGAGCTCCGCTACATCGGTAAAAAAGCGCTTGTGGACGCGCCAAAGCTTGCCCTTGTGGACAAATGCCACATCCACTTCGGGCGTAGAATTCGTGCCCCATGGCTTAGCCGCAGACACAACCGATCTACCCCGTGGACGAAGTGGACTAAGGAAAGCCGCCACCAGCGCTTCCCGCAGTGACGATTTTCCGGATTCATTGGGGCCAGCAACGACGTTCAGGCCCTCCGCGAAGTCAATCGAGAACTCACCAAAAGAGCGCCACCGCTTCACGCGAAGAGACTTTAAATACATGACAGCTCCTCGTGCGGAGACTCACCGAGCAGCTCGTGGAGCCGTAGAATGGCCCAACGGGCGACCTCTTCCTCTGATGGAACTGCGAGTAGGCGCGAGGACTGCGACATCCCTTGACCAGCTTCCACGGCTAAGCGGTTGAGAAGATCCTTTATCAAGGGATGAGGTACAGTTTCAGGGACTGTTGGATTCAACCCAATTCTGGCTTCAAGCAAAACGAACCGACGGCGCTGGTCTTCGACGAGACCTCGAAGCCGCAGAATCTCGCCAGGCGCCAGGAATCCTTTTGCCTCTACCCTCAACAGCGTTCGAGCGGACACAGGGCCGGGAATATTCAATGCTTGCTCCACTCCAGAGGGCTCCGCCTCGACGCACCTCCAGTCCAGTCGGCCGACGCTGATGCTCTCAACCGAAGGCTGAGTCCCTTTAGCACCTAACTCGACCACGGATACATACCCCCCAGCACCATCGAAATCTAGAGGCTCTGGTGTGCCCGGGATTACCAAACGACAGTTATAAGACTGAGCCAACGACCCACCACAGAGAAAAACGTCGACACCAGACTGCTCAATAAAATCCGCCGAAGGGATCTTGGCTGGCGGGATACAAGCCAGCCCAATAACTCGCTTCTCCGTGCTCGCACGCTGCTGGAAACGGCTGGTCACTTGATCGGTCAAAGCTTGCCTGCTGAGCACTGGAAGAGGGAGCACAATCAATGGACCAACCTCGAGGGAGTCAGATTTCCCAATTATCTGAACGGGGGACTTCAATAGCGTCGCGTCGAGGCGAAAAGGATTGTCGGGCGTAAAAGGATCATTCAGCCCCGGCAACACAAGTACAGGCGCACTACTAAGACGAAGAACGTCTATA
>PWLT01000310.1 GCA_003558415.1 Hyphomicrobiales bacterium | reverse complement strand
GGATATCGAGCTTGCTATCGACGCGATGGAACTCGCGCCGCGGCTCGATCATATCGTGCTGTTCTCGGGCGATGGCGATTTCCGCCCGCTGCTGGAGAGCCTGCAGCGCCAAGGTGTGCGGGTTTCCGTCGTCTCGACGATCCGAAGCCAGCCGCCGATGATCGCCGACGAGCTGCGCCGGCAGGCCGACAACTTCATCGAACTCGATGAGCTGCGCGAGGTGATCGGCCGCCCACCACGCGAACCGCGCAGTGAGCCTGAAGAAGAAACCGACAACGCTCAGGACTGAGGCGCACACTTACTTGACGCGGCGGGCTCAACCGGAGCCCGCCGCACTCCCCGAAACCGCCGGCGGGCCATTACCGAACTGGGGTGGACGCACGGCGGCCTGGCGCCTAACTGTTGGCCATACCCGGGAGAACAGCGCCATGCCGCAAGACACGAAGCCGCCCCTTACCCTGTACCTTGCCGCGCCGCGGGGCTTCTGCGCAGGGGTGGACCGCGCGATCCGCATCGTCGAGATGGCGCTGGAGAAATGGGGCGCGCCCGTCTATGTGCGCCATGAGATCGTACACAACCGCCATGTCGTGGACGGGCTGCGCGCGCGCGGCGCGGTGTTCGTCGAAGAGCTTGACGAATGCCCCGACGACCGGCCGGTGATCTTCTCGGCGCATGGCGTGCCCAAGGCGGTCCCCGCCGAGGCCGCGCGGCGCGAGATGCTCTATGTCGACGCGACCTGCCCGCTGGTGAGCAAGGTCCATATCGAGGCCGAGCGCCACCACGAAAACGGCCTGCAGATCATCATGATCGGCCATACCGGCCATCCCGAGACGATCGGAACGATGGGGCAGTTGCCCGATGGCGAGGTGCTGCTGGTGGAAACCGTCGCGGATGTCGCAAAACTGAAGGTCCGCGACCCCGAACGCCTGGCCTTCATCACCCAGACGACGCTTTCGGTGGACGACACCGCCGATATCGTTGAGGCGCTCAAGGCGCGCTTCCCGGCGATCATCGGCCCGCACAAGGAAGACATCTGCTACGCCACCACCAACCGTCAGGCGGCGGTGAAGGCGATTGCGCCGAAGATCGACGCGCTGCTGGTGATCGGCTCGCCCAATTCCTCCAACTCGCAGCGTCTGGTCGAGGTCGGCCGTGCAGCGGGCTGCCGCTATGCCCAGCTCGTGCAGGGCGCCGATCACATCGACTGGCGTGCGCTGGAAGGCGCGCGTGCCGTGGGGCTGACCGCCGGGGCAAGCGCGCCCGAAGAGCTGGTCAATGACGTGGTGGAGGCCTTCGCAGCACGCCACGACCTGACCCGCGAAACCGTCGAGACAGCGGTCGAGCGGGTCGAGTTCAAGGTCCCCCGCATCCTGCGCACCCAGCCCGCCTGAGCGCGCGGGGGCGGCGCGTTCACTCGGAAACGGTGAGTATCTCGTCGAGCGGCTTCTTGTACTTTGCGACCGCGGGAACCGTAGCGTCTGCGGCCGGGTGCCCCGTCGCCACGATCATCACCGGCTTCTCCGACGCCGGACGGTCGAGAAGCCCGTTGAGAAAGCGCATCGGGTTGGGCGTGTGCGTCAGCGCCACTAGCCCCGCATGGTGCAGCGCCGCCAACAGGAACCCCGTGGCGATGCCGACGCTCTCGGGCACATAATAGTTCTTGAACCGTGTGCCATCGTCAAACTCGCCGTAGCGCTGGGCGAAGACCACGATCAGCCAGGGCGCGATCTCCAGATGCGGCTTGCTGGCATCGGTCCCGATGGGTTCGAGCGCCTTGAGCCATTCATCCCCGGCACCGCCCTCATAGAACTTGCGCTCTTCCTCCTCGGCGGCGGCGCGGATGCGCGCCTTGTGCGCCGGGTTCGCGACCGCCACGAAATGCCAGGGCTGATGATTGGCCCCCGAGGGCGCGGTGCCGGCGGTGCTCACACAGCTTTCGATCACCGCGCGCGGGACCGCGCGGTCGGAAAAATCGCGCACCGTGTGCCGGCGGCGCATGTGGTCGTGGAATGCCTCCGCGGCGGCGATCATCTGCGTATCGCTCATCTCCACGCGGTCGGGCAGCGGGAGGGGGCGGTATTCCAGTCTGGCCTTTGCGAACATCGCGCTCAATCCTTCTGGCGCCGCTTGGTCGCTTGCCCGCTGGTGCGCGGGCGCGAGAAATCCGCAGCCTCTTCCAGTTTCCCGCCCGGGTTGGGATGGGCGCCGGTGAACGCGGCATCCCACGCGCCCAGCTTTTCGGCGCGGTCCTCCCAGGATTCCGGGCTTTCCTCGTCGCGATACATGGCAAAGGGGCGCAGCGTGCTCTCGTAGAAATCGACCTGCGCATGGGGGCGGTACTGCCGGGGCTCATAGCCGTTCCAGTGCAGGCATTGCGACAGCGGGCGGCGGTAGCGCCGGTTCTGGCTGGCCGCCGGATAGCCGATCGGGATGGTGCCATAGGCGGTCATCCATTCGGGATAACCCAGCAATTCGGAAAGGGCCTTGTTCGTCATCGGCTCCCCGCCGCCCGACAGCCAGGCCGAGGTCAGCCCCTCGGCGGTGACGCCAAGCTGGATGTTCTGGATCGCCGCGCCCAGCGAGCACAGGAAGATCGCCTCGTTGTTGTCGAGGTATTCTTCCTCCATGCCCGGGGTCGTGGGCTGGGGGAAACAGACCTTCCAGCGCGGATCGCCCAGCACCACCACTATGGCAACCGTGTTGGCAAGGTAGGATTTCTTGACCGCCGGAAAGCCCTTGGCGTGATCCACAAGCCGCTTCGCCTGCTCTAGAAACACCTCCGTGACCTTGTCGCGCAGGTTCGGCTCGTCGATGACGATGAAATCGAAGCACTGGGCGTTCGCGCCCGAGGGGCTCCAGCGCCCGCAATCGACGATGCGCTCGAGCACCTCGCGCCCAACGCTGCGCCCGGGTTCGAACTTGCGCACGCTGCGCCGCTGGCGGATCACGTCGTGAAACAATGCTTCTGTCATGGCTCGCTCCCCTCCTCCCCGATTGTGACTTCACCGCATCGCCCCGACGCCACCCGCCACGTAACCGCCAATCGGCCGCTACCAGTATCCGATCAGGAAGCCGCGCTTCTCGGCGCTGGCGGTGCGTTTCTCGATCAATTCGTCGCTGATCGTCACGCGCGTGCGGCGC
>PWLT01000209.1 GCA_003558415.1 Hyphomicrobiales bacterium | reverse complement strand
TGCACATGTCGCCGGGGCATTGCGGTTCAGCGAATACAGCTTCTTCCAGTACTGGGCGATGCGCTGGATCGCGCGCCATCGCGGCGAAAAGGTGAGCGGCAAGGAAGATATCGAATACACCGATTGGGCCGCGATGGAGCGTACGCTTGACGACTGGATCGCCGCGCGTTGAGGGCCGACCCGGGGCTTGCCTTTCCCTCGGGGGCGCTAGAATTTCCGGCAGCGGATCCTTAAGGAAAGGACAGGACGAATGCCCGAAGCCGGCGAGATGGCCCCCGATTTCACCCTCCCGTGCGATGGCGGCGCGGAGATCACGCTCTCCGCATTGCGCCCCGCGCCGGTGGTGCTCTACTTCTACCCGCGCGACGACACCTCGGGCTGCACCCGCGAGGCGCTGGATTTCACCGAGCATGGTGAGGCATTCGCGGCGGCCGGCGCGGTTGTCGTCGGGGTCTCGAAGGACAGCGTGGCGAAGCACGAGAAGTTCAAGGCCAAGCATGGCCTTGGCGTGATTCTCGCCTCCGATGCCGAAAGCGATGTCTGCGAGCGCTACGGGACCTGGGTCGAGAAGCAGATGTATGGAAAGACGCATATGGGCATCGAACGCGCCACCTTCCTGATCGACGGTGAGGGGCGCATCGCGCGGGTGTGGCTCAAGGTCAAGGTGCCGGGCCATGTTGCCGAAGTGCTCGAAGCGGTGCGTGCGCTGAGCTAGCGTGTTGCGACCGAGCAGGTTTCACGGACCCTTCGCCCATCCGATACGCGATGAATTCGGATGCCAGCAACACGCTCCTGCGCCCGCCCGGTAGCGTTCGCGCCTTCAGCGCCCAACCCGAACGGACTGCCGCCGGATGGCCGGAATGCCGCTCGGAAGCTGGCCCGATGACCCTTCACGGGTTCTCGCGCGCGGGCGTGGCGTTGCGGGGCGCGACCATCGATTGGAGGCGGGCGAAAGTGGGCGAATCGGCAAGATTTCGCTCAAATGCCACGGTTCCGGGTGTCAACATCCAATTGCACCCCGTAGCGCTTGCGGCAAAACCGGCGTGACGCTAAGCACACATGCAGGGGCATGCGATGCTGGAGGCAACCAGCGCGCGCCCTTCGGCAAGGGCAGACGGGACAGAACCATTGCGAAGAGTTTTCGACCACATCAACGCGGTGCTGGAGCGCCGGATACCAGATCGTCGTCTCTTCTTGAGATCTGAAACCGAAACCCGATTCATTCGCCTGACGCCTCTGACCCAACTGGCCGGGCTCGCCGGTGGCGGTTTGGTGATGGGCTGGACGATCATCGCCACGGCGATCATCCTGATGGACAGTGTCGGGGCGGGAACGCTGCGCGAACAGGCCAAGCGCGATCAGTTCGTCTATGAGGCGCGCATCAACTCGCTGGCCGCCGAACGCGACGAACGCGCCAACGAATTGCACAACGCACAGCAGCGATTCAACCTCGCGCTCGAGCGCATCTCGGAGATGCAGTCCGCCCTTCTGGCCTCCGAGGAGCGGCGCAAGGAGGTAGAGACCGGGCTCGAGGTTGTTCAGGCCACCCTGCGGCGCATGGTCGGCGAGCGCGATGCGGCGCGCGCCGAGCTGGCCGCGGCCGCAGACCCCGCGAATGGTGAGGGAAGCGCCCGCAGCTACCGCGACGCCGACGAGACGCTGGAGTTCCTCAGTGCGGCGCTGGAGCGTACGGCGCGCGAACGCGACGGTATCGCCGTGATGGCTGAGCAGTCCCGGCAGGAAGCCGAGCACATGGCGCTGGAGAAGCGCCTGATCGAGGATCGCAACAACCTGATCTTCTCGCGGCTCGAAGAGGCGGTCACAGTGTCCATGGAGCCGCTGGAAAAGATGTTCCGCGACGCCGGCCTGCCGCCGCAGCAGCTGCTCAATCAGGTGCGCAACGGCTATGCCAGCCCCGATGAGCGCCTCCAGGCAGTCTCGATCTCCACCAAGGGCTCGCTGGTGGATGACCCCGACGAGGAGCGCGTCAACGACATCATCGCCGGCCTCGACCGTGTGAACCTCTATCGCATCGCGGCCGAAAAGGCGCCCTTCGCCAACCCGGTGCGCGGCAATGTGCGCTTCACCTCGGGTTTCGGCAATCGCCGTGACCCCAAGACCGGACGTTCGCGCATGCATAGCGGCGTCGATTTCGCCGGGCCGAGCGGGACGCCGATCCTTGCCACCTCGGACGGGGTGGTGAAGCAAGCCGGCTGGCACGGCGGCTACGGCAATGCGGTGATCATCGAACATGCCTTCGGGATCGAGACGCTCTATGCGCATCTGTCGAGCGTCGACGTGCGCGAAGGGCAAAGGGTCTCGCGTGGCGACCGGATCGGTGGTATGGGGACGACAGGACGATCGACCGGCGTTCACCTTCACTACGAGGTCCGCGTCGGTGGCAGTGCCGTCAACCCCATGACCTACATAAGGGCTGCGAGAAATGTTTTCTAAGAGTCGAATCAACGATCCCGGGCCGAAGCAGGTTCAGGACGAGGATCCCAAACCCCATGCCCCCGAGCCGGCCGCGCCGCGCCAGGGCTCCGAGGCCGGCACCGGCGGTGCCCCCAAGGCCAAGCCGCCCGCCTCGGTGCTGTCCTCCGATCTCACGGTGACGGGCAACATGCGCACCACCGGCGACATCATGGTCGAGGGCACGGTGGATGGCGACATCCGCGCGCATCTGCTGACCGTGGGCGAGGGTGCCACGATCCGCGGCGAGGTCATCGCCGATGACGTGGTCATCAACGGGCGCATCGTCGGGCGCGTGCGTGGGCTGAAGGTGCGGCTGTCGTCGAGCGCGCGGGTCGAGGGTGACATCATCCACAAGACCATCGCCATCGAATCCGGCGCGCATTTCGAGGGCTCCGTGCAGCGCCAGGAGGATCCGCTGGGTGCTGCCGAGCGCGGCGGTGCGGCGAAATCGGGTGGCCAGCAGCCCCAACCGCAGAAAGCTGCGGCCCCGGCGCAGCAGCAGCCCGCCGGTGGCGGCAAGCCCCAGAGCCAGCAGAGCGCGCCGGCCAAGGCGGCTGACAAGTCCTGACGTTCATCCTGCCCTCGGCCGGGGAGGCCGGGGCAGGTCCGGAATATGAATCGGGCCGCGCTCCGGGA
>PWLT01000029.1 GCA_003558415.1 Hyphomicrobiales bacterium | reverse complement strand
GGGGTGCGGATGGACGCGCGTACATCCTTGTCGGGCGCCACTCTTCAAGGCGCGGCCGTCAAGGATGTAAACCTGTCAAACGTCCCGATTACCCACAAGCAGGTCAATTCAATCTTCGGGGATGCCAGCGTGACACTGCCGGACGGCGTGACCCCCGGCCACGCGAACTGGCCTGCGCACTGGCCGATCTGGGCGTTGCCGAGGTTTGATACCGACGGCGACACCGGCTTTGCCACCCAATGGCGCAAATGGCAGGCCGACCCGGCGGGCTACACCCCGCCCGACCCGCCACCCGAGACCGAATAGCCCCCACCCCACACCCCGCTTGCATGCGCCCCGCGCAGGGGCGATACGGGGGCGCAAGCTTGAAAGGGGCGCGCGATGGGTCTGACGGTCAGGCTGCAAGCGAGGTATTGGGGCATCGCGGCGGCGGTGTTTCTCGCCGTGCTCTGGGCGCTGGGTGATGCGCTGCTGCCCTTCCTCGTCGGCGCGGCGATGGCCTATTTCCTCGACCCGGTGGTCGCGCGGCTGGCGCGGCTGGGGATGTCGCGCGTGGTGTCAACGCTGCTGATCTCGGCGCTGATGGTCGCGGCGGTGGTCGCGGCGGTGCTGCTCATCGTGCCGGTCGTCGCGGCCCAGACGATCCAGCTTGCCCAGGCCGCGCCCGAGCTGTTGGAGGCCCTGCACGCCACGCTGACCGAGCGTTTCCCCGTACTGGTCGAGGCCGAGGCGGAGCTGCGGCGCAACAGCGAGGGGCTTGGCGAGGCGATCGGCGCGCAGGTGCCCGAGATGCTCAACCGGCTGATGAGCTCGGCGCGCGGCATCGTGGGCGCGGCGGTGTTCATCGTCATAGCGCCGGTGGCGGCTGTCTATCTGCTCATGGATTGGCCGCGCGTGATCACGCGCATCGACGCGCTGCTGCCGCGCGACCACGCCCCCACCATCCGCCGGCTGGCGGGCGAGATCGACGTGGCGCTGGCGGGCTTCGTGCGCGGACAGGTCAGCGTCTGCCTGATTCTGGCCACCTATTACGCCAGCGCGCTGGCGCTGGCGGGGTTGCAATTCGGCGTCGCGGTGGGGGTGGTGACGGGGCTGATCTCCTTCATCCCCTATATCGGGGCGATCATCGGCGGGACGCTCGCCATCGGGCTGGCGCTATTCCAGTTCTGGGGCGAGTGGGTGCCCATCGCGATCATCGTGGCGATATTTGTCGCCGGGCAGATCATGGAGGGCAATTTCCTGGTGCCCAAGATGGTGGGCCGGTCGGTCGGGCTGCACCCTGTCTGGCTGCTGCTGGCACTGTCGGTATTCGGGGCGCTCTATGGCTTCGCGGGGCTGCTGGTGGCGGTGCCGGTCGCGGCGGCGCTGGGCGTGCTGGCGCGCTTTGGCGTCGAGCAGTATCAGGCCAGCGCCCTCTATCGCGGTGGGGGATCGCCGGACGAACCGCCTGATGGGGGGGAGGGCTGAGCCCATGGCCCGGCAACTGACCTTCGATCTGCCGGTGCGCGAGGCGCTGGGGCGCGAGGATTTCATGGTCGCACCCTCCAACGCGCTGGCGCTGCGCAGCGTCGAGGGCTGGCGCGACTGGCCGGGCGGCAAGCTGGTGCTGGTCGGCCCTGAAGGTGCGGGCAAGACCCATCTCGCCCATGTCTGGGCGCAGGAGGCCGGTGCGCGCATCGTCTCCGCCGGCGCGCTGGGGGACGCCGATATCGCCGCGCTGTGTGCGACGCCGCATATCGCGGTGGAGGATGCCGACGCGATCGCCGGGCGGGTGGAGGCGGAGACGGCGCTCTTTCATCTTCACAATCACCTGCTCGAGCGCGGCGGACGGTTGCTCTTGAGTGCGAAGCACCCGCCCCGACGCTGGCCACTTGTGCTGCCTGATCTTGCCAGCCGGATGCAGGCCGCGAGCTGTGCCACGCTCGAGCCCCCCGACGACACGCTGCTGGCCGCGGTTCTGGTCAAGCTTTTCGCCGACCGTCAGATTGCCGTGCCGCCGAGGCTGGTCGCCTATCTCGTCGCGCGGATGGAGCGCTCCATGGCCGCCGCGCGCGCGCTCGTGGCGCGGCTGGACGCCAAGGCGCTCGCGCAGTCGCGCCCCCTGAGCCGCGCTTTGGCCGCCGAAGTGCTGGCCGAGGCCTCTATGGACAGCACCGGCCCCGGCGCGGCATGATTGCCGCGCGCGCAAGTCCACAACAATGACAAGAAGTTCATGACACAGGCAGATTTCCTCTCCGCCCCCCTGCCCGAGCCGGTCGAGCTGCCCGAGGCCGACATCGCCGGGCCCGGGCGTTTCATCAACCGCGAGCTGTCATGGCTGGCCTTCAACTGGCGCGTGCTGGATGAGGCGCGCAATCCGCGCGTGCCGCTGATGGAGCGGCTGCGCTTCCTGTCGATCTCGGCCACCAATCTCGACGAGTTCTACACCGTGCGGGTTGCGGGGCTGCGCGAACTCGCGCGCGGCGGCAACACCACACCGGCGGCCGACGGGCTCAGCCCGGCCGAGCAGCTCGTGCTCATCGACGAGGACGCACGCAGGCTGATCGACGCGCAACAGATCGCCTGGAGCACCCTGTGCGCCGAGATGGAATCGGCGGGCATCTCGATTCTCACGCGCAAGGGGCTGACACCGGAGGACCGCGTCTTTCTGCGCGATCACTTCCTCAACATGGTCTTCCCCGTGCTCTCGCCTTTGGCCATCGACCCGGCGCATCCCTTTCCCTTCATCCCCAATGCCGGTTTCTGCCTCGCGCTCGAACTCGCGGAGAAACAAGGCCGCCGCCCCCTGCAGGCGCTGCTGCCCGTACCCGCGCAGATCGACCGTTTCATCGCCCTGCCCACGGGCGAGGACGGGACGAAGGCGCGCTTCCTGCCGCTCGAGGAACTCCTGCTGGAACATCTGCAATCGCTGTTTCCGGGATACGAGATGCGCGGGCATTGCAGCTTCCGGGTGCTACGCGACAGCGATCTCGAACTCGAAGAAGAAGCCGAGGATCTCGTGCGCGAGTTCGAGATCGCGCTCAAGCGCCGTCGCCGCGGCGAGGTGGTGCGGCTCAAGCTCTCGGCCGGAGCGCCATCGGATCTGCGCGCGCTGATCATGGAGGAGCTGCGCGTGGCCCCCGAGGAGGTGATCGAGGTCACGGGG
>PWLT01000387.1 GCA_003558415.1 Hyphomicrobiales bacterium | reverse complement strand
GGCTGCAGCAGCGCCTCGTCATGCATCAGCTTTACCCCGCGCAGGCCCAGTACATTGGCGATCTCGTGGGGGTCGACGAACATGGTCGTGGTCCCGTGCGGGATCACGGCTTCGGCAAAGCGCGCCGGTGTGAGCATGCCCGATTCGATATGCATATGCCCGTCGCACAGCCCCGGGATCAGGTAGCGGCCGCCGGCCTCGAGCACTTCCGTCTCGGGGCCGATGCAATGCGAGGCATCGGGGCCGACATAGGCAAAGCGCCCGGCGGCGATGGCGGCCTGCCAGCCGCTCAGCACCTCGCGGGTGTGAACGCTCACCACCGCCGCGTTGCGAATCACGCAATCGGCGGCTTCACGCCCGGCGGCGACGGCGATCAGCCGGGATGCGGTTTCGGGCCATGCTGGGAAGGGGCGCGGTTCTGACATGCCTCAGATTGACACTGCTTCGCGCCCCTTAGCAAGGGGGCCGGGCGGCGCCATCCCGGCCCCTCGCATGGATGCTTCGTGCAGGGCTAGGCCGCCCCTTCAGGCCGTAAGCACAGCCCCGTCATGCCCCGTTATCGTGGCGGGGATGATCGCGCCCGGTTCGTGATCGGTCGCAAAACGCACCGGTGCGAACTGCGCGGTGCGGCCCATGCGGGGGGCTTCCATCAGTATCTCGTGCCGCCGTCCAATCTGGTCGTTCAGATGCGCCTCCAGTGCGGCCTCCCCCGCAGCGCGCAGTCGCGCAGCCCGCACGCGCACGATGCCGCCGTCGAGCTGCGGCATGCGCGCCGCCGGGGTGCCCTTGCGGGCGCTGAAGGGAAAGACATGCAGCCAGGTCAGCCCGCAATCCTCGACCAGCTTCAGTGAATTCTCGAACATCGCCTCGGTCTCGGTGGGAAAGCCTGCGATGATGTCGGCGCCGAAGACGATGTCGGGGCGCAGACGCCGCGCTTCCTCGCAGAAGCGGATGGCATCGTCGCGCAGGTGACGGCGCTTCATGCGCTTGAGGATCATGTCGTCGCCCGCCTGCAGGCTCAGATGCAGATGCGGCATCAGGCGCGGCTCGGTGGCGATGGTCTCCATCAGCGCCTCGTCGGCCTCGATCGAGTCGATGGAGCTGATGCGCAGGCGCGGCAGGTCGGGCACCAGCCGCAGGATGCGCCGCACCAGATCGCCCAGCCGGGGCGCGCCCGGCAGATCGGCGCCCCAGCTCGTCAGATCCACCCCGGTGAGCACCACTTCGTTATAGCCCGCACCCACCAGCCGCTTGACCTGCTCGACCACCACCCCGGCGGGAACCGAGCGCGAATTGCCCCGCCCGTAGGGGATGATGCAGAAGGTGCAACGATGGTCGCAGCCGTTCTGCACCTGAACATGGGCGCGGCTGCGCGTGCCGAAGCCGTCGATCAGATGGCCTGCGGTCTCGCGCACCGACATGATGTCCTCGACCTGCACGCGCTCGGTCTCGCCGATCAGATCGGGGGTCATGCGCGCCCATGTGTCGGGCCGCATCTTTTCGGCATTGCCGATGACACGGTCGACCTCGGGCATGGCCGCGAAGGTCTCGGGCTCCACCTGCGCCGCGCAGCCGGTGACGATGAGCGTGGCACCGGGATGGGCGCGCCGCAGTCGGCGGATCTCCTGACGCGCCTTGCGCACCGCTTCGGCCGTGACGGCGCAGGTATTCACCACCACCGCATCCCCCAGGCCCGCAATGCCGGCAAGCTCCTTCATCGCCTCGGATTCATAGGCGTTGAGCCGGCAGCCCATGGTCGCAATGATCGGCGCCTGGCGGTTCATGACGTGGCGGCCATGAATTCGGGCGTCAGCCGGGCGTCAAAGACATGCGCGGTCGGGCCGGTCATCCACACCCCGTCAGCGCGCCAGTCGATCGCCAGCGTGCCGCCATCGAGATGCACGCTCACCCGCTCGCCCGTGAGCCCCCGCCGCGCCGCCGCCACCGCCGCCGCGCAGGAGCACGAGCCCGAGGCCAGCGTGATGCCCGTCCCGCGCTCCCACACGCGCACGCGGATCGCATCGGGTGAGAGAACCTGCACGACCTCGACATTGGCACGCTCGGGGAAAAGCGGGTGGTGCTCGTAGCGCGCGCCAAATGCCTCCAGCGCCACGGCCTCGGCATCCTCGACGAAGAATGTGCAATGCGGGTTGCCCATTCCGGTGGCCACGGGCGTGCCCTCGATGGGCAGCTCCAGCGTCTCCATCGCCTCGGCCAGCGGGATGCCCCTCCAGTCGAAAATCGGCGCGCCCATGTTCACCCGCGTCAGGCCGTCGCCCGCATCCTCCACTGCGAGGATGCCCCGCCCGGTCCGCACGCTAAGTTCCCCGACCCCGCGGGCGGCCATCTCGCGCGCGGCGATGCAGCGCGTGGCGTTGCCGCAGGCCGCAGAAGCGGAGCCGTCGGGGTTGAAGAAGCGCAGCGCCAGATCCGCCTCACCGTCGCTCTCGATCAGCGCGAGCTGGTCGAAGCCCACGCCGCGATGGCGGTCGCCCAGCGCACGCACAAGCCCCGGCGGCGGCGGCGCAGCACCGTCGCGCAGATCGATGACGACGAAATCATTGCCGAGTCCGTGCATCTTCGCGAAAGCGAGGCCGTCGGTGGAAGGGCTGTCCATCATGGGCGGGATATACGTCGCCCCCCTGCGATTTGCCAGAGGGCGACTTGGTGTCCGCCGCGAAATCCACTTGACCCCCCGCACCGTTCTTTTTACCTAGGCGTGCGCAGGCAGGCCGGTCGACGGACCGACCGGTCGACCTGCCGTGGCCGATGGCCCCCAACACGGGCCGTTGGTCGCGCAGCGATGAAGGGGTGGCGAGATCCGCCCGCGCTGGCTGAGGGCCCGTAGCTCAGTGGTAGAGCAGTTGACTTTTAATCAATTGGTCGGAGGTTCGAATCCTCCCGGGCTCACCACCAACCCAAAGTAAACCCGATAGATACGGGAATGCCGCTCAAGTGGCCCGGGCCGATTTTTCTCCGGGGGTAACGATTGGGGATAGCATCGAGCGCGTTCAAGAGCGTGTTGCGTTGAATCGGACTCATACAGCTCCGACCAGAGGGCATGCGGCCGCCCGAGGTGGGCGCGGATGCGCCCGCCGTCGTGCCGGAGGCACGCCTGCGGCGTGACGGGGCGGGCGGGCGCATGCCCGGGCCGCGAGC
>PWLT01000466.1 GCA_003558415.1 Hyphomicrobiales bacterium | reverse complement strand
GCCGGCCCGAACTGATCGAGGAAATGGCGCATCCCCGCCTCGCCGCCGGCGATGCGGTAGGTCTCGAAAAGCCCCATCTGCGCCCAGCGCGGCCCCATCCCCAGCGTGATCGCGGCGTCGATCTCTTCGGTGGTGGCGATGCCGTCCCTGACCAGCCATAGCGCCTCGCGCCACACGGACTCGAGCAGCCGGTCGGCGATATGGGCGTCAATCTCTCGGCGGATGTGCAACGGGTACATCCCCAGCGCCGAGAGGGTCGCCTGCGCAGTCTTCACGACCTCGGGGTCCGTGGCGGGCGAGGGCACCAGCTCGACCAGCGGCAGCAGGTAGACCGGATTGAAGGGATGCGCCACGAAGATCGTGGCCGGGTTCACGGCCCCCTCCTGAAGCTGCGAGGGGCGAAACCCCGAGGTCGAGGAGCCCAGCGGCACACCAGGCGCGATGCGCTGCACGGCGGCGATCACCTCGTGCTTGAGATCCAGGCGCTCGGGCACACTCTCCTGTACCCATTCGGCGTGCTCGACCGCCTCATCCAGCGTGGCGACGAACTGCACCCGGCCCTCGGGCGGCATCGGCAGATCCGAGAGCGCTTTGAGCGCCTCGCGCGCGGCCGCAATCACCTGCTCCACCCGTTCGCGCGCGGCGGGGGACGGATCATGCACCGCCACATCCCACCCGCCCAACGCGAAGCGCGCAGCCCAGCCGCCACCGATCACCCCGCCGCCCAGGATCGCGGCGCGCGGGCGCGCAGGCGCGCTCAAACCGGCGCCCGCTTGTCGAGTTGCAGCCGCGCGCGCACCTCCTCGGGGCCGATCACCCGCGCGCCCAGATTCTCCACGATGGACACCGCGCGTTCGACGAGCTGCGCATTGGTGGCCAGCACGCCGCGATCGAGCATCAGATTATCCTCGAGCCCCACACGCACATTCCCGCCTGCCAGCACGGCCGCGGCGACATAGGGCATCTGGTGGCGCCCCAAGCCAAAGGCCGACCAATGCCATCCGGGGGGGATGTTGTTCACCATGGCGAGATAGGTGTTGAGATCATCCGGCGCGCCCCAGGGCACGCCCATGCAGAGCTGAACCAACACCGGCGCGGGGATGGTGCCTTCCTCGACGAGTTGGCGCGCGAACCACAGGTGGCCGGTGTCGAAGGCCTCGATCTCGATGCGCACACCGGCGGCAACCATGCGCGCGGCCATCTCGCGCAGCATGCCGGGCGTGTTGACCATGACATAATCGGCCTCGGCAAAATTCATCGTGCCGCAATCGAGGGTGCAGATCTCGGGCCGGCAGTCGAGCACATGTGCCACGCGCGCGGCGGCGCCGATCATGTCGGTGCCCGCACCGGGGGGCAGCGGCGCCTCGGTCCCGCCCAGCGTCAGATCGCCGCCCATGCCGGCGGTGAGGTTGAGCACCACATCGCTCGCACTGTCGCGGACACGCTCGGTCACCTCGCGATAGAGCGCCGGATCGCGCGAGGGCGCGCCGGTTTCGGGGTCGCGCACATGGCAATGCACCACAGCCGCCCCGGCGCGCGCGGCGTCAAGCGCGCTCTGCGCGATCTGCGCGGGCGAGCGCGGCACATGCGGGCTGCGATCCTGCGTCGCGCCCGAGCCGGTGACGGCACAGGTGATGAAGACCTCGCGGTTCATGGCAAGGGGCATCGCGGGTCACCTCCACTGCACGGGATGGGGTTGCTCAAGGACGGCGCGCGTTGCGCGGCCATGCGATTTTCGCCCGCGCCCGCCCGCGCGCCGCACCGTGTTTGCGCGACTCAGCGCTGGAGCGATTCGACGTGGCGGGCCAGTGCGAGCAGCTTGACCGGCGTGGGGGTCATGATCCCGTCGCCGGTATCGACGCGTGTGACCGGCCCGTCGAGCAGGTGGCCCATCTCGGGCATGCCCTCGCCCACACGCGCGCCACGGCCATATCCGTCGATCTGCGTCATCACCTCGCGCAGGGGAAACACCCCGTCATTGCGCGCCGCAAGCGTCGTCAGATCGGGAAGCGGCTCGGCATAGGCACCGGAGGCGGGCCCGTCGCCAGTGCCGCCGGGCCCATGGCAGGCGGCGCAGTTTTCATTGTAGAGCGCCTGCCCGGAGGGCGCGTATTCGCGCGGCATGCAGGCGGCAACGACTCCCGCCGCGACGACCGCCAAAATCCCCGCGCCGGTGAACACCGTGGTACTGCGCATCTCTCCCCCGTTCTTGCCGTTTCGTTTCAACTGCCCAACGCCGAGCTGTTCGGTGCGGCGGCCTCGGGGCACAGTCTGGCCCCGGGGGCAGGATATGGCAAGTATCTCGCGCCGGTGGCCGATGCACGCGCCCATGCGTCGCAATTCGGCGTGACAGAGGGTATACCCGCGCCCAGAACGGGCCTGACGATGCAAGGGGAGTGGCCAGCATGTTTCTGTCGGTTTTCGAGATGTTCAAGATCGGCATCGGGCCGTCCTCGTCGCATACGATGGGGCCGATGGTCGCGGCGGCGCGGTTTCTCGAGATGCTGCGCGCGCTGCCCTTCCGCCCGCACGGGTTGCGCGCCTCGCTGCACGGATCGCTCGCCTTCACCGGAGCGGGGCATGCGACCGATCGCGCGGTGATACTCGGCCTTGCGGGTTTCACGCCCGAAGAGTTCGACCCCGAGCGCGCCGCCACCGTGCTGGACGAGATCCACAGCACGCAGCAGGTGCGCCCCGAGGGCCTCGGCACGCTCGTCTTCGATCCAGCAACCGATCTGCGGTTCGACTACGACACGGTGCTCACCGGCCACGCAAACGGCATGATCCTGATGGCCATCGACGCGCAGGGCGACGTGATCGCGCAGGAGATCTATTACTCCATCGGCGGCGGATTCGTGCTCACCGAAGCCGAGCTCCATGCAGGTGCGAGAGGCGCGCCGAATGTCGACTTCCCCTACCCGTTCGAGTCCGCCGCGCAGATGCTCGAGATGGCGCGCCGCAGCGGGCTGAGCATCGCCGAGATGAAGCGCGCCAACGAGCTCAAGGTGCATGGGCGCGACGCGTTGCAGGCCGGGCTTGGGCGGATCTGGCAGGTGATGGCGGCCTGCATCGAGCGCGGGCTGCAAGGCGAAGGCGTACTGCCCGGCGGGTTGCGCGTGCGCCGCCGCGCCGGGGCCATCCATGACGCGCTGAGGCGCGAACACGG
>PWLT01000054.1 GCA_003558415.1 Hyphomicrobiales bacterium | reverse complement strand
TGCCACCACGCAGATCGGGTCGAACAACGACCAGGTCCGGGTCAACTGGCCCAGCGCCTCGAAAGGGCGCGTGCTGGTCACGGTGCGCGTGGACAACCCGGTCTAGCGCGTTTGATCAGTCACATCCCGCCCGGGCCCCGCTCGCGGCCCGGGCTTGCGCCCGCCCGTTATCCGGGCGGGCGTCTTTCATCGATGTCCAACTAGGCTGAAGGAAGCGGATAGCCGTGCGAATCACCATCCGATGAAGGGATCGGAAAGCGAGCCGTCGCGGCCATCGGATGCCAGGTGACGTTGCGGCAGTTCCGGGCGGGTGATGCGAAAGACGGCGCGGCGCCGAAGAATTGACAGATCGTCGCATATCCAAGAACCTGATTCCCGGTGGCCATTCCTCGGACGGATGCCGAGGATTGACGGCTTTGCCGCCGAATATGTGAATGGATTTACAAAAAAATCAAACCCAAAAAGGGGGTTATCAAGCCGTTAACGAATGCGTTACAATTGTAGCGGGAGTGATGCGCATGGCCGGCTGTGTCGTGGAGGGTTGCGGCGACAGCGCGCCAAAGAGGGAGGAACCCATGACAGCACAGGGTCAGACCGATTCGTCCACGCTTTATCCGGCGCCGGAGGAATTCGCCGCGAAGGCGCATGTGGATGCGGCCCGCTACGAGCAGATGTACGCGGCCTCGCTGTCGGATCCCGAGCAGTTCTGGAGCGAGCACGGGCGCCGGATCGACTGGATCAAACCCTTCACAAAGGTCAAGAATACAAGCTTCGATTTCGGCAAGGTCGATATCCGCTGGTTCGAGGACGGCACGCTCAACGTCGCGGCGAACTGCGTCGACCGGCACCTGCAGACGCGCGGCGATCAGACCGCGATCATCTGGGAGCCCGACGACCCCGAGACCCCCGCCAGGCACATCACCTATCGCGAGCTGCACGAAAACGTCTGCCGCATGGCGAATGTCTTCCGCGCCCAGGGCGTGACCAGGGGCGACCGCGTCGTGATCTACCTGCCGATGATCCCCGAGGCGGCCTATGCGATGCTGGCTTGCGCGCGGATCGGGGCGATACACTCCATCGTCTTCGCAGGCTTTTCGCCCGATGCGCTTGCCGACCGGATCAATAACAGCGAGGCCAAACTGGTCATCACCGCCGACGAGGCCCCGCGTGGCGGGCGCAAGACGGCGCTGAAATCCAACACCGACGCGGCGCTGCAGCGCTGTTCCGACAAGGTGCGCTGCCTGGTGGTCAAGCATACCGGCGGGCAGACCACATGGGTCGAGGGGCGCGACGTGGATGTCAACGCGATGATGGCTCAGGCGGCGCCGGATTGTCCGATCGAGGAGATGGGCGCCGAGGATCCGCTGTTCATCCTCTACACAAGCGGCTCGACCGGCAAGCCCAAGGGCGTGGTGCACACGTCGGGCGGCTATCTCGCCTATGCCGCGATGACGCATCAATACACCTTCGACTATCACGATGGCGACGTCTTCTGGTGCACGGCGGATGTGGGCTGGGTCACCGGCCACAGCTACATTGTCTATGGTCCGCTCGCCAACGGCGCCACGACGCTGATGTTCGAGGGCGTGCCGACCTGGCCCGATGCCAGCCGGTTCTGGCAGGTCTGCGACAAGCACAAGGTCAACCAGTTCTACACCGCGCCCACCGCGATCCGCGCGCTCATGGCCTTCGGCGACGAGCCGGTGAAGAAATGCGACCTGTCATCGCTCAAACTGCTGGGCACTGTGGGCGAGCCGATCAACCCCGAGGCCTGGAACTGGTACAACGACGTGGTCGGCAAGGGGCGCTGCCCGATCGTCGACACATGGTGGCAGACCGAAACGGGCGGCCATCTGATCACGCCGCTGCCCGGTGCCATCCCGACCAAGCCGGGCTCGGCCACCAAGCCCTTTTTCGGCATCAGGCCCGCAGTGCTGGAGCCCGAAAGCGGCAAGCTGATCGAGACGACCGAGGCCGAGGGCGTGCTGTGCATTGCCGACAGCTGGCCGGGACAGATGCGCACCATCTGGGGAGATCACCAGCGTTTCCAGGAAACCTATTTCCAGCAGTACAAGGGCTATTACTTCACCGGCGACGGCTGTCGCCGCGATGCGGATGGCTATTACTGGATCACCGGGCGTGTCGATGACGTGATCAACGTCTCGGGCCACCGCATGGGCACGGCCGAGGTGGAATCGGCACTCGTGGCGCATGCCAATGTCGCCGAGGCCGCGGTGGTGGGTTATCCGCATGATATCAAGGGGCAGGGCATCTATGCCTATGTCACGCTCATGCAGGGGGTCGAGCCCACCGAGGATCTGCGCAAGGAGCTGGAGAAATGGGTGCGCACCGAGATCGGCCCCATCGCCAAGCCCGACTTGATCCAGTGGGCGCCGGGCCTGCCCAAGACGCGCTCGGGCAAGATCATGCGCCGCATCCTGCGCAAGATCGCCGAGAATGATCCCGACAGTCTGGGCGACACCTCGACACTGGCCGATCCGGCCGTTGTCGAGGATCTCGTCGAAAACCGCATGAATCGGGGCTGAGCCGGTGGCGCGGGGCAACGCCTGTGGCCTGCCCATCCGCATCGGAGCCGAAGGCGCCGGCATCGCAGCACTCGATCAAGTCAGTTTCGGAACCCGTGCCGCGGAGGGGAGGGGACCGTAACGCCGGTGCGGCGCCTGCGCGCCGGGCCGGTGACGAAGCCGTGAGCGCACAGATCGTGCCAATGGCCCGAATGGAAGCCATGACGCCAGTGCTGGCGCCATCGCAAGGGCCGCCGGCAGCGGTGTCGCCAGCGGCAGGAGGAAGCCCGCACCCCTGTTGTGAGAGGGAGGGGTGCGGGCGCCGAAGACCCGGGCGCTGTTCGGCGCCCAGGCATCAAGCAAATCAGGGAGTAGCATCTCATGTCGGATAAAACATCCTCGAATGCCTACTGGCAGGCGAACTTGCGGATCATCAGGATATGTCTGGTGATCTGGGCGCTCGTGTCCTTCGGCTTTGGGCTCGTATTGCGGCCACTGCTCAGCGGCATTCCGATCGGCGGGACCGATCTGGGCTTCTGGTTCGCGCAGCAGGGGTCGATCCTCGTCTTCATCGTGCTGATCTTCTTCTACGCGTTCTACATGAACCGCCTCGACCGTGAACACGGCGTGGACGAGCAGTAAGGAG
>PWLT01000020.1 GCA_003558415.1 Hyphomicrobiales bacterium | reverse complement strand
GGGCTGCCAGTGCCGAAGAAAATGTCGGCGCGCTGCGGCCCCTTGATCGCCCCGCCGGTGTCCTGTGCGACCATCAGCCGCGCCATGGGCTCCTCGCCGGCCTTCTCGATCCACACCGGCGCGCCGAGCGGCGTATAAGCGGGATCGACCGCAAGCGAGCGCCCGGCGGTGAGTTCGCGGTTCATCGCACCCAGCGGCCCGCTATCCTCCGGCAGGCGATCGAGCACGCGAAAGAACACATAGGAGGGATCGACCTGCAGGAGCTTGCGGCCATCCTCGGGATGGCGCCGCACCCAGTTGCGGATCACGGCGCTGGAGACCTGATGGGGCTCATAGACACCCTGGCGCACCAGTTCGGCGCTGATCGGATTGCGCGGATGGCCGTTGCGCCCGGCATAGCCCAGGCGCAGCATACGCCCGTCCGTCATTCGCAGCCGCCCCGATCCTTGAACCTGAAGGAAATAATGATCGACCGGATCGCGCAGCCAGGCGATTTCGAGATCCTGACCTTCGAGCGCGCCGTCCTCGATCTCGGCGCGGGTGAGCCAGGGCTCGCCGGGTGTGAGCTCGGGCGGCAGACGATAAACGGGATGGCGATACCGCTCGTCGGGTTCGGCCGAGGCGCGCAGTTCGGGCTCAAAATACCCTGTGAAAAGCGCCGGCAGACCGCCGCCGATGCGCACCGGGCGAAAGAAGGTCTCGAAGAATCGCCTCGGGTCGGGCCCGGTGGACGCAAAGGCACAGACCGCCGCCCAGTCGGGCTGCGTCATATCCCGGCATGTGCTGGTAAAGACCTCGAAGGCGTCTGCGAGGTCATCCGCCTCCCAGCCCTCGAGATCGGAAAATGACAGGATCTCGGCCTCGTGAAAATCCTCGACCGGGGCGGCCGGGGCGGACATGGCGCCCAGCAACAGGATGGCCCACGCCGCCGCTGCGCCCCTCGCGCGGCGCATGGCGCTCACTCTCCGGTGGCGACAAGCTGCCAGTTGGGATCATCCACGCCCATGCGGCGCGCGAAGGTCCAGACATCCCTCTGGCGCTTGATTTCGTTGGGATCGCCCTCGACGATTTCACCGGCGGGGTTGCGCACGACCGAGGTCAGCTCGGCATCGAAACGCACCGTGATCTCGGCCTCGGCGGTGTCCTTGTCGAACTGCGCCGCGATGATGCTCATGTCGCGCAGGCCGACGAAATCCGCCTCGACCTGGAGCCCCTGACGCTCGCGCATCTCCACGACTTCCATGAAACTCTCATAGACGTCGCGCGACAGGAAGGGCACCAGCGCATCCATGTCCCCCTGCTCGAAGGACATGAGGATCATCTCATAGGCCTGCCGCGCGCCGTGCAGGAACTCGCCGACATGGAATTCCGGCTCGGCGGCTTTCATCTGCCCAAGCGCCTCGGCGGTCGGGCTGCCATCGGGGGCGTGATCGGTGATGTCGGTGTCGGGTCCACCCTCGATCACCTCGAACTCGGGGCGCGCACCGACGCGGGCCTGCTCCGGCCGTGCCTCACCGACGGGCGGTTTCTCGAACCCCTCGCGTGAGCCGAGCACGCTTTTCAATCGCAGGATCAGGAAAATCGCGATCCCGGCCAGAACAAGGAGCTGAAGCACGGCGGAGTCCATTCTTACCTCACGCGGGTGAGCAGGGTTGGTATCATAGGTTGAGGTCTTATGTAAGGGCGCACGCGAGGCAAGTCCACCACACGACAGCGTGGTGCCGGAGGTTTGAGAATGTGGCTGTTCGTTGCGTTGATCCTGGTGCCGCTGATCGAGATCGCGCTGTTCATCGAGATCGGCGGCTGGCTGACGCTGTGGCCGACGCTGGGCATCGTGGTGGGGACCGCCATTCTGGGCAGCTGGCTGATGCGCCAGCAGGGGCATCGGGCGCTGGCTGACGTTCAGCGCGCACTCGACCGGGCACGCGATCCGCTCGAGCCGCTCGCGCATGGGGCGCTGATCCTGTTTTCCGGCGCGCTTCTGCTCACGCCTGGGTTTCTCACCGACGCGCTGGGCCTGGCGCTGCTGGTGCCATTGGTGCGCGTGATGTTGCTGCGCTGGATCCTGCAGCGCGGGGTGCACCGGGTCATCATCGGGGGTGGGCCGCACCGCCCGGGCGGCATGCGCCACCCTGACGACGATGTGATCGACGCCGATTTCAAGGATGTGACACCCGGGGACGAACCACCGCGCCGCGACGGTGATCAAGAGCGCGGCGGCCGGAAGGCAGCAATCGGCGAGAATCGCCGGCCCGGACGGCATTGAGCCGGCTGCGTCAAGCTGCTAGACCAAGCGCGATTTGAAGGTTTGAACTGTCCCAGCAGGAGAACAAGATGGCCGAGAACGGCGAAGCCGGCGCGGCGCCCGCGCAACCCCAACAGCCGCAGCAGCAACAGCTGAAGATGCAGATCATCGCGCAGTATATCCGCGATCTGTCCTTCGAGAATGCGCTGGCCCAACGCGGCGGCCAGGCAAGCGGCGTGCAGCCCGAGATCAAGGTTCAGGTGGCGCTGGATGCGCGCAAGCGCGAGACCGAGAACCAGTATGAGGTGATCAACAAGTTCAGCATCACCTCGACCAACAAGGCCGACAGCAAGCATGTCTTTCTGCTCGAAGTCGAATATGCCGGCATTTTCCAGATCGAGGGGGTTCCGCAGGAGCAGCTTCACCCCTTCCTGCTGGTCGAATGCCCGCGAATGCTGTTTCCCTATGTCCGCCGGATCGTCAGCGACGTGACCCGCGACGGCGGCTACACGCCGCTGTTTCTCGACAATGTCGATTTCCTGTCGCTCTATCGCCAGGAGATCGCGCGCCAGGCCGAGAAACGCAAACAGGAAGGCGGCGGCACCGGTGGTGGGACAGACACCGGCGGTGGTGGCGGTGGCGAGCAGCCGCAGCAGGCCTGAATCGCGCCGATCCGGCGGTCGCGGCCGGATCGCGGATCAGCGATAGCGTTTCCAGATCGCCGCCTCGCCCAGCGACTCGACCATGGCCGCATGGGCGGCGGCCTCCTCGGCGCTCACGCGGTCGGGCAGGGGATTTGGACGCGGCGGTGGGCGCCAGCCCTGGCTCACACCCTCGCTTGCACTGGCCTCTTCCTCGCGACCGAGCGAGAAATCGGGTTGGCGGCCGCCGATGAGCTCAAGATAGACTTGCGCGAGGATTTCCGAGTCCAGCAAGGC
>PWLT01000339.1 GCA_003558415.1 Hyphomicrobiales bacterium | reverse complement strand
CATCGGCGGCGTGTTCTGGATGTATTCGAGCGACCTGCCCAATCACGAGCAGCTCGCGCAATACACCCCGCCCACGATCAGCCGCATCTATTCCGGCGAGGGGGCGCTGATCGACGAATTCGCGCAGGAGCGGCGCCTCTACGCCACGAGCGACGAGATCCCCGAGGTGGTCAAGGCCGCCTTCATCTCGGCGGAGGACAAGAATTTCTACACCCATTCGGGCTATGACGCGCGCGGCATCGCTGCCGCGGCCTATGAGGCCGTGGCCACGCGCGGGCAGACGGTGCGCGGCGCCTCCACAATCACGCAGCAGGTGATGAAGAACTTCCTGCTCTCGGGCGACCGCACGGGCGAGCGCAAGATCAAGGAGATCATCCTCGCCACCCGCATCGAGGAGACGCTGTCGAAGGACGAGATCCTCGAACTATATCTCAACGAGATTTTCCTCGGGCAGAACTCCTATGGCGTGACCGCCGCGGCGCAGACCTATTTCAACAAGACGCTCGACGAGCTGGATCTGCACGAGGCGGCCTTTCTCGCCGCCCTGCCCCAGGCACCGTCCAACTATCACCCCGTGCGCGCCCATGACCGGGTTCTGGCGCGGCGCAACTGGGTGCTGGGGCAGATGCTGGAGAACGGCTACATCACGCAGGAGGAGCATGACGCAGCGCGCGCCGAGCCGCTGCACACGGTACAGGGGGGAGAGGTTCCCTCCTTCCGCGCCTCTCTGCCGCCGCGCGACTATTTCACCGACGAGATCCGCCGCCAGCTCTCGGACAGCTTCGGCGAGGAGGAATTCTTTGGCGGCGGGTTGAGCATCCGCGCCACGGTGGAGCCCGATCTGCAGAAATCCGCCGCACGCGCCCTGCGGCGCGGGCTCGAGCAGTATGACCGCAACCAGGGTGTCTGGCGCGGCACCGACCAGATCATTCCCGAGGAAGAACTGGGCTCCGAGGAAAGCTGGCGCGCGGCGCTGGCCTCGGCGAACGTGCCGCGCGACATCGATGGCTGGCATGCGGCTGTGGTGCTCTCGACCGAGGGCGACAGCGCGCGCATCGGCATCGAGGATATCGACGAGCCAGGCACGATCCCCGCCTCTGACGTGACCTGGGCGCGGCCGCTCAATCCCGACGGGACACTGGGCGGACAAGCCCAGCGCGCCGGCGATCTGGTGTCTGTGGGCGATGTCGTTCTGGTGCGCGCCGTCACCGACGAGGCGGGCGATTTCGTGCGCTGGTCGCTGCGCCAGGTTCCCGAGGTCCAGGGCGGATTCATGGCGATGGATGTGAATTCGGGCCGCGTGCTGGCCATGCAGGGGGGCTTTTACTACCAGCATTCGGTGTTCAACCGCGCCACTCAGGCGATGCGCCAGCCCGGTTCGGCCTTCAAGCCCTTCGTCTATGCCGCGGCACTGGATTCGGGATACGCACCCTCGACCATCGTCGTCGACGCGCCGATCGAGGTCGAAACCGGCGGCGGTATCTGGCGGCCCACCAACTACTCCGAGCGCTTCTACGGCCCCACCCCGGTGCGCACCGGCATCGAGATGTCGCGCAACCTGATGACCGTGCGGCTGGCGCGCGAGGTGGGCATGGACCGGGTCGCGGAATATGCCGAGCGGTTCGGTGTCTATGACCGGATGCCCGAGATGCTCTCCTACTCGCTGGGCGCGGGCGAGACGACGCTGTTCAACATGGTCGCCGCCTATGCGATGTTCGCCAATGGCGGCGAGCGGGTCGAGCCGACCCTGGTCGACCGGGTTCAGGACCGCTGGGGACGCACGGTCTATCGCCACGATCAGCGCGAATGTGTCGATTGCGACACCGATTCACTCGCACCGGGCGCCGCGCCGCGCATCTCCTCGCAGCGCGAACGGGTCATGGATGCGATTACCGCCTATCAGCTCACCTCGATGATGGAAGGCGTGGTCCAGCGCGGCACCGCGAGCCGCTTGAACCTCCCGGTGCCGATTGCGGGCAAGACCGGCACCACCAACGACACGCGCGATGTCTGGTTCGTCGGCTTTTCCTCGAACATCGTCGCGGGCTGCTATATCGGCCATGACCGCCCGCGCCCGCTGGGGCGCGGCGCCACGGGCGGCGGCACCTGCGGGCCGGTCTTCGAGGATTTCATGCGCGACGCGGTAGAGCGGTATGGCGGGACGGAGTTCGAAGTCCCGCCCGGCGGCTATTTCATCAAGATCGACCGGATGAGCGGCGAACGGCTGTCCGACGACGCGTCGGGCTCGCATGTGGTGGCGGAGTATTTCCGCGCCGGCGAGGAGCCGCTGTTCGGCAGCAGCGCGATGGTCGACGGGGGCTTTGCGATGGGTGCCAACCTGCCGCTGTTTTCGGACCCCGATGACGGGCGCTATGAGGAGGAAGGCGGTGCGCCTGCGGACGATGACGGGCGGGCCAATTTCGGCACGCTCAGTTCGGGCGGGCTGTACTGACCCGGCGGGGCGCTGCGCTTGCCCCGTTGCCGGCTTCCCGATATAGCCCCCCTACCGTCCACCGAGTGACCTTGAGGCCCAACCATGCGCGCCGAGACGCAGAACACCGTCGATGCGATCCGCAAGTCGCTGGCGCTGCTCGCCCAGCGAATGGATCGCGACACCGCCGCGCACCGGCTCGAGGAATTCGACGCCATGATCGAGGATCCCGACCTGTGGTCGGACCCCGCGCGGGCGCAGAAACTGATGCGCGAGCGGCAGATGCTGGTCGATGCGATGGCCACCCATGACGGCATCGCGCAGGAGCTTGAGGACAATATCGAGCTGATCGAGATGGGCGAGGCGGAAGGCGACACGGAGGTCGTCGCCGAGGCCGAGGCGGCGCTCAAGGCGCTGGCCTCCCGCGCTGCGGCGAAGGAGATCGAGGCGCTGCTCGACGGCGAGGCCGATGGCAACGACACCTATCTCGAGATCAATGCCGGCGCAGGTGGCACCGAAAGCTGCGACTGGGCGGCAATGCTGGCGCGGATGTATGTGCGATGGGCCGAGAAGAAGGGCTACAAGGTCGAGCTGCTCAGCGAAAGCCCGGGCGAGGAGGCCGGCATCCGCTCGGCCGCCTACCGCATATCGGGGCCCAACGCCTATGGCTGGCTCAAATCCGAAACCGGCGTGCACAGGCTGGTGCGCATCTCGCCCTATGACAGCGCCGCGCGGCGCCATACCTCGTTCAGCTCGGTCTGGGTCTATCCGGTGGT
>PWLT01000261.1 GCA_003558415.1 Hyphomicrobiales bacterium | reverse complement strand
CTGCCAGATCTGGCCCACGCGCATCTTCGCCTGCCGTTCGGGCGTGCCCGCCTCGATCAGCGCCGCGCGCATCCGCTCGCGCGTCATGCCGACCAGATTGACCCGCGGCCCCGCATCCGCGCGGCGCGGCAGGGTCAGGACATCCTGCGTGATCGGTGTGCTTGGGGTCGTCATCGGGTCGCTCCGGTTGCGGGACCGGACCAGTTACACCCGCAGACCCGCCAATTCAACCTTCGCCTGCGTGCGGTCCCCTGCGGAGCCGGTCAACTGCAGTTTTCTTCGACGGCTTCCACGATGGCGGTGAACCCGAAGAGCGAAAAGGTGTCCTGCGTCGTCGTCCCGCGCGCGGAAATCCCGGTGACGACCGCTTCGGCGCCAGCCTTGAAGGCTTCCATCAGCGCGGCGTCGTCCTCGGGCGTCGCCGGCCAGGCCCAGTCATCATCGGTGAAAAGCTGGAATGTGTCGTCGCCCACCTCGACCGATACCGTCGAATCATCCGCGAAGGGATAGCCGCCGGTAAAGGAAATCTCGCCGTTGACGTCCTGATCGGGGCGATAGGTCACGAAAAGCAGGATGTCGCCGCGATTGACCGACACGACCTCGCCGTCGCGGGTGTTCACCGTCTCCTTGGGGCTCGAGACGGCCCAGCAGACCCGCGGGTCCTCCTCCATGAAAGCGCTCCAGTCGGTATCGACTGCCACGCGATTGGTGGATTCCTCCTGCGCCGCCGCGCCCGTCGCCACAACCAGCGCCGCAACGGCCGTCACCGCTCGAACCGTACCCTTCGTCATGATACCAACAGCCTCCAGTTCGTCTTGCCCTTGTCTGCCGCCCAGCCTGCGCGGTTTGGCCCGATCATTTACCGCCGCCATCGTCCGCGCAACCCATGATCGCCTCTTATCGCGAGGCAGGCATCCTACGAAACCCTGCCGGGCGGAATATCGCGCAACTCTGCGTGAGGAATCAAGGAGGACGTCATGGCCGACCCGGATGCAACGGCACGGCCGCAATGAGGCACGACGGACGAATTCCGCCATCGGATAGGGTTAATCATTCCTTAACCGATGGCTGCCCTGTTGCGCAGCATGCGTGTGGCCCTGTCGCTCCTGCTGGCAACGATCCTGTCCCACACCGCGGCGCAGGCCGGGCCCTGGCCGCGCGATGCGGGGGCGTGGTTCCTCTCGGCGCAGGGGGTTGCCGAATGGGGCGGCGGCACTGACGCTCACCGCACCGCTCGGCTCTACGGCGAACACGGCCTGACCCCGCGCCTGACGCTGGGGGGCAAGGTGGAACTCGGCGACGGCGGCCATGGCGGGCGCGCGGGCGAGGTCTTTGCCCGGTGGCATCCGGCCCATCCGTTCGACTGGCTGGAGATCGGTGTGGAGCTGGCGCTGGGCGCCCGGCAGGAATGGCCCGCGCCCTCCGGTGCGGCCCACGGGCGGGAAACCGAGATGACTCACCGTGCCAGCCTGCATCTGGGGCGCAGTCTCGAAAGCCCCATCGGCAATGGCTGGGGGCGGCTCAGCCTCTCGGCCATCGGCGCGGGACAGCGGCGATTCGTCGAGCGTGAGATCCATGCCCAGTTGGGGCTGCGCCCGACAGAGGGCACGCTGGCGATGGTCTCGGCCAGCGCCTACCGCGATGCGTATGATACCACACTCAAGCTCACGCCTGCGATCGGCCGCGATTTCGGCAATGGCTACACGGCCGTGATGGAATTCACGATTTCCCCGTCCCTGCCCACGCGGGCGCTGTCGCTCGGTCTTTGGCGGGAATTCTGACACCGGCTCAGGCCCTATCTCGACTTGCCGCGCCGCCATTGAGGAACGGGGCCATGCCGGCGCGGGCCAGTTCATCGGCGCGCTCGTTCTCGGGGTGGCCGGCATGGCCCTTGATCCATTCCCAGCGCACCGAATGCCGCGCGCGCGCCGCATCGAGGCGCTGCCAGAGATCGACATTCTTGACCGGCTTTCGGGTCGAGGTCTTCCAGCCGTTTCGCTTCCAGGTGGGGAGCCATTCGTTGATGCCGTTCTTCACATAGGCCGAGTCGGTCACGATGGTGATCTCCGAGGGGCGGCTGAGGCACTCGAGCGCGGTGATCGCGGCCAGCAGTTCCATGCGGTTGTTGGTCGTATCGGGCTCGCCGCCCTTGAGCTCGCGCTCCTTGACCACTTCGCCGCCGCGACGCGCCTGAAGCAGCACGCCCCAGCCGCCGGGGCCGGGATTGCCGCTGCAGGCCCCGTCGGTGAACGCGATCAGTTCTGGTTTTTCGGACACGGACGGCCTCCACGGATTTTCGCCGGACCTCGTCTAACGACGGCAGGCGAAGAACGCGAGCGCATCCCGCGCAGGGACCGCGTGCCGCGCCGGACGGGCTCACACACGCGCGAGCAGCCGGTCCAGCGCGCGGGTGCTCAGCACGCGGCGCAGAAAGGCCATGGCGGGGGTGGGCATGGTCACGAAATAGCGTGGCTTGGGCTTGCGGCTCTCCAAAGCGCGGATCAGCTTGCGCGTTACCGCATCGGGCGGGAGTTCGAACCGGTCGCGGCCGGTCTGCTTGTAGAGCCGCTTGAGCAGGCGCGCGCGGTACTGTTCGGCGCGCGGCGAGGCCTCCCAATCCACCCAGCGTTCAAAATGGGCGATGGCGTTGGCGCGCAGGCGGCTGGTGATCGGGCCGGGCTCGATCAGGATCACGTCGATATTCGCCTCGCGCATCTCCAGCCGCATCACATCGCTCAGCCCCTCCAGCGCGAACTTGGTGGCCACATAGGCGCCGCGCCATTTCAGCCCCACGAGCCCGAGAACCGAGGAACATTGCACAATGCGCCCATGCCCCTGCGCGCGCATCATGGGGATCACCTGTCGCGAGAGCTCGTGCCAGCCGAAGAAGTTGGCCTCGAATATGGCGCGCAGCGCATCGGTGGGCAGATCCTCGAGCGCGCCGGGCGTGGCGTGCGCGCCATTGTTGAACAGCGCATCAAGCCGCCCGCCGGTGCGCTCCAGAACCTCCGACACCGCCGAGGAAATGCTGGCCGCGTCGGTGTAGTCCAGACGCAGGCTCTCCAACCCCTCCTCGCGCAGCCGCGCGCAGTCGGCCTCCTGCCGGCAGGTCGCAAAGACCCGCCAGCCGCGCGCGGCCATGGCATGCGCGGCGTGATAGCCGATCCCCGAGGAACAGCCGGTAATCAGCAGACTGCGGTTCTCCATCTGCG
>PWLT01000061.1 GCA_003558415.1 Hyphomicrobiales bacterium | reverse complement strand
GTCCGGCGCGGCGCGGCCCACACGCACCTTCGTCTCCACATCCAGCGCCTTGGCAAGCGAGCGGAACCGCGCCTGCGCCACATCGCCAAACAGCCCCGCGGTGCGCGGCTCCAGGACCAGTTCGAGCAGGCGCTTGCGCGGGTAGTATTTCAGCCGTCCCGCGGCCTCGGGCCCCGCGACCGAGAACATCGCGCCAAAGCGCAGCGCCTTGCCCAGAACCTCGGCATCGCGGCGTTCATGCTCCGTCAGAAGCTCCGCCAAGGCGGCCATGCGC
Source organism: Hyphomicrobiales bacterium (assembly GCA_003558415.1). Taxonomy (GTDB): domain Bacteria; phylum Pseudomonadota; class Alphaproteobacteria; order Rhodobacterales; family Rhodobacteraceae; genus Alkalilacustris. The sequence continues at coordinate 2,941 of PWLT01000061.1, read as the reverse complement.
GGCGAGGTGCGGCGCGAATTGCGATAGCGGTGCATGAGCGCCACGCCCAGAAACACCCGGCCGCCGTGGTCGAGCGCGGCGAGGTTGGAGCGCGTGGCGGTGTCGAAGCAGGCATCGGCGCGGAAATCGGGATGCGCGCGCCAGCTGACATCGTGCAGCAGGCAGGCGGCCTTGACCAGCCGCAGCCGGTTTTCACGCGTACCGTTGTAGAGCGGGCGGACAAAATGGAACAGCTTGGCCCCGAAACCGGGCATGCGCGCATTCGTTGCCTCGACGAAGCGGCAGGCCTCGATCAGCGGGTCGCGCGCGCGCTGTTCGGGGGACATCTGCTCGTACAGCAGCCCCTCGCGGATGCCGTAGCCCGAGACATAGACCGCCTTCGGGCGGAAGGTCTTGAGCAACTGGCGCAGGACCACCGCCGCGATCGGCACGAGCGCGAGCCGCCCGCCCGACAGCCCGGTGCGGGCCTTGAGCTTGCCCATGTCCTGATCCTCCAGCCAATCCAGCGTCTTGCGGATCGCCTTGGGCGTCATCTCGTATTCATGCAGCACCGTGAGAGGATAGCCGCGCCGCTCCATGTCGAGCCGCGCCAGCGCGCGCCACGAGCCGCCGACCAGATACAGCCGCTCGTGGCGGTCTCCGACGATCTCCTGCTGTGCTTCGAGGACCTGTGCGATATGGAGCTTGAGGCCCTTCTTGCCACCGGGCAACTGCTGCAGGCGGAAGGGGCCGAGCGCGGTGCTCACCCGTCGGCCGACGCCGCCGGCACCGACCTCAGCCAACTCCATCGAACCTCCGCCTATGTCGCTGACCAGCCCCTGCGCGTCGGGCCATCCCAGAAGCACACCCTGCGCGGTGAGGCGCGCTTCCTCCTGCCCGTCGATGACCTGCAGGTTGATGCCCGTTTGCGCCAGAACCTCGGCGCAGAATTCGGGACCGTCGGCGGCCTCGCGCACCGCTGCGGTCGCAACGGCGGTCAGGCTCTGCAACTCCATGCCCTCGGCCAGCAGGGCGAAACGGCTCAGTGCCGCCAGCGCCTTGCGCCGCCCCTCGGGATCAAGGCGGCCCGTCTGTGCAAGGCCGCGGCCGAGGCCGCACATGGATTTCTCGTTGAAGAAGTAGGCCGGGCTGCGCGCGGCGCCATCGAAGACCACCATCCGCACGGAGTTCGAGCCTACGTCGATCACCCCCACACGCGCCAGCGCGCGCGCCGACGGCTCCTCGAAAGCCGGCCGTCCGAAGGGTCCCGCATCGTCATTGTCGGAGGCGGGCTGCGTGCCGTCCATCCTAATCCCCCGCAGGATTCGCGCGGACTCTGCCCCCCGCGCCAACCCGCGTCAATCCTTTCGGTGCGCCAGCCGCGGCACATCCCCTGCGCCGGCCTTGCCGCGACCCGAGAGCGAGGGGTTTTCCATGAAGAAACGATGACAGTTGAAGGCGTCGCGATCACCCTGGGGCAGCTCACGCTCGAAACTGCCATCGGGGCGAAGCACCCAGCTTTGCGTCTCGTCGGCGAGATTGGCCGCCATGATCTGGCTGACGATCTGCGCCTTCACGGTGGGGTTGTGAATCTCGACCAGTGTCTCCACCCGGCGGTTGAGATTGCGCCCCATCCAGTCGGCCGAGGAGATGAACACTTTCGCACCCTCGGCCGGCAGGCCGTGGCCATCGGCGAAGCAGACGATGCGCGAATGCTCCAGGAACCGCCCGACGATGGATTTCACGCGGATATTCTCGCTCAGACCCTTCACGCCGGGGCGCAGCCCGCAGATGCCGCGCACCACGAGGTCGATCTTCACCCCCGCCTGGCTGGCGGTATAGAGCGCATCGATCATGTCGGGTTCGATGATCGCGTTGAGCTTGGCCCAGATTTGCGCCGGGCGTCCGGCCCGGCCGTGTTCGGCCTCGCGCGCGATCAGGTCGAGCAGACGCTGCTTCATCCCGACCGGCGAGATGGCGAGGTTTTCCAGCGTTTCAGGTTGGGCGTAGCCCGAGAGATAGTTGAACACGCGCGTGGCGTCGCGCCCCAGTGCCGGATCGGTCGTGAAGAGCGAAAGGTCCGTATAGTAGCGCGCCGTGATCGGGTGGTAGTTGCCCGTGCCGTAATGGGTGTAGGTGACCAGCCGGCCGCCTTCGCGCCGGACCACGGCCGAGATCTTGGCGTGCGTCTTGTAGTTGAGAAATCCATAGACGACATGCGCGCCCGCGCGCTCCAGCCGGCGCGACTGGCGGATATTGGCGGCCTCGTCGAAACGCGCCTTGAGCTCCACCAGCGCGGTGACCGACTTTCCGGCCTCGGCGGCCTCGCACAGCGCGCTCACGATGGGGCTGTCGCGCGAGGTGCGGTAGAGCGTCTGCTTGATCGCCAGCACGTCTGGGTCGCGCGCGGCCTGATCGAGAAAGCGTACCACCATGTCGAAGGTCTCATAAGGGTGGTGGAGCAGCATGTCCTTCTGACGGATGGCGCCGAACATGTCGCCGCCATGATCCTGCACCCGCTCGGGCACCCGGGGTGTGAATGAGGGCCAGAGCAGATCGCGTCGGTTTTCCAGCACCAGCTCGCGCAGATCGGAGATGCCCAACATCCCCGTGACCTCGATCACCTCCTCGGGGGCCACGCGCAGCTCCTCCATGATCAGCGCGCGCAGATCCGATGGCGCTCCGGCCGAGAGCTTGAGCCGCACCACCTCGCCGCGACGACGACGCTTGAGCGCGATCTCGAACTCGCGCACGAGATCCTCGGCCTCTTCCTCGAGCTCCAGATCGCTGTCGCGCAGCACCCGGAAGCTGCAATGCCCGCGCATCTCGTATCCCGGAAAAAGCGATTGCAGGTGTTCCAGCAGGAGCTCCTCGAGCGGCAGGAAGCGCGCCTTCGTCCCGTCCTCGCCCGTGGGCAGGGCGATGAAACGGTCGATCTGCGCGGGGACGGGAAGCAGCGCCT
>PWLT01000212.1 GCA_003558415.1 Hyphomicrobiales bacterium | reverse complement strand
CGGGGCGCTTGGCGATGGCGCGGGCGATGGCCACGCGCTGTTGCTCGCCGCCCGAGAGTTCGGCGGGGAAGTGGTCCATCCGGTCGGGCAGACCGGCGCGCTCCAGCGCCTCCTCGGGGCGCATGGGCTCGCGCGCGATCTCGGTGACCAGCGCCACGTTCTCGCGCGCCGTCAGGCTGGGCACCAGATTGTAGAATTGGAACACGAATCCCACATGGTCGCGGCGAAAGGCGGTGAGTGCCTTGTCCGACAGCCGCGTGAGCTCCCTGTCGTGGAAGAACACCCGTCCGTCGGTGGGGGTGTCGAGCGCGCCGAGGATGTTGAGCAGCGTGGACTTGCCCGAGCCCGAGGCGCCCAGCATCACCACCATCTCGCCCTCATAGAGCTCCAGATCGACGCCGCGCAGCGCGTGCACGGCCGTATGGCCCTCGCCATAGACCTTGGTGATCCCTTCGGTTCTGAAGACCGGGTTTCGCTGTTCCATGACGCGTTCCTAGGTCGGACGACGTGGTTTGCATTGATACAGATCATTTTTTTGACGGCCAGAACCTGTGGTCATGGTTCGGCCCGTAGTGCGAAATTCTTTTCAGCCCGTGACGCAGTTGCCACCGTCCCCCGCGCCCGATGCGCAGCCGGTGAAGGGCGCTCAGCCTTGCCTCACGCGCGCGCTGTGGCCTTCGACGAGCGCGCCTTCACCCTCCACCCGGATTCCGGCGGCGTTGGCCTCGTCGGTGTCGATATGCATTTCGGTGAAGGCGTTGTCCTGCACCCGCACCAACGTGTGTGAAAAGATCAGCCCGCGCGCGTTCTCGCCGACATGCACCTCGATCACCTGCCCGTCGCTCAGCCCCATGGCCTGCGCGTCCTCGGGGTTGATGTGGATGTGTCGGGCGGCGACGATCAGCCCGTCGGTCTCGAACCGCCCGGCGGGGCCGATCAGCGTCACCCTCGGCGTGCCGTCGAGCTTGCCGCTTTCGCGCACCGGCGCGTCGATGCCCAGCGCAAAACTGTCGGTGCGCGACACCTCGATCTGGGTGCGGTTGCGCTCGGGCCCCAGAATCGCGACGTTTTCGAGCCGCCCGCGCGGGCCTTCGACGGTGACGCGCTCCTTGGCGCAGAAATTGCCCGGCTGGCGCAGATCCTTGGCCGGGGTCAGTTCGTAACCCGCGCCAAAAAGGGCCTCCACCGCCTCGCGGGAGAGATGAACATGGCGCGCCGAGACGGCGACGGGGAGGGGGCGCGGGGTCAGGGCGGGGCGCTCCAGCGCCTCGGCCACCTCGCGCGCGATCATCAGCTGTTCGGCGGTTTCCGTCACGATCACGCGCACACGCGATTCATAGGCCTGAATCTGTGGTGCCGCGCGGTTGTCGAGAGCGACCGCATGATTGCGGTCGTAATCCAGTTGCAGGCCCATGAATTCCAGCCCGTCGCAGATGCGCCGGCGCATGGAGGGGGAATTCTCGCCGATGCCGCCGGTGAACACGACCGCATCCAGCCCGCCCATCGCCGCCGCATAGGCGCCGATATACTTGCGCGCGCGGTAGGCGTAGATGTTGATGGCAAGCTGCGCCTCCGCGTCGCCTTGCGCGGCGCGGTGTTCCACATCGCGCATGTCCGAGACGCCGGTGAGCCCCTTGAGGCCACTGTCGCGGTGCAGCGCCTCCTCGATCTCCTCGATGCCCAGCCCCAGCCGCCGGTTGAGATAGCCGAAGGCGCCCGGATCCACATCGCCCGAGCGCGTGCCCATCACCAGCCCCTCCAGCGGCGTCATGCCCATCGAGGTGTCCATGCTGCGCCCGCGATTGATCGCGCAGGCGCTCGCACCGTTGCCTAGGTGCACCGAGATGATGCGAAGATCCTCCAGCGCCGTGCCGATTTCCTGTGCCGCGCGGTGGGCGACGTATTTGTGCGAGGTGCCGTGAAAGCCGTAGCGGCGCAGCCCCGCCTCGCGCCATCGCTTCGGCACGGCATAGGTGGTGGCGCGCGGCGGCGCGCTCAGGTGAAAGGCGGTGTCGAAGACCGCGAATTGTGCCAGATCCGGCCAGATCGAGCGCGCCAGATCGACGGCGGCGAGATTGGCGGGGTTGTGCAGGGGGGCAAGCGGGGTGAGCTTGCGCAGCGCCTCGACCAGATCGTCATCCAGCCGGGTCGCGGTGGCGTGCTTCTCGCCGCCATGCACGATGCGGTGGCCGACGGCATCGATCACCTCCACCCCGTGGGTCTCCAGTGCCCTGGGCACGGCCTCGATGGCCGAGGCGATGTCGGGGTAGGGGGCGCGGCCCGAATTCTCCTCCTCCGGGGTGCGGAAGCTGAAATCGCAGCCCTCGTCGCCGAACCGCTCGAAGCTGCCCTTGAAGAGCTGCCGGTCGCCGTCGCCGGTGTTGAAGACCGCGAATTTCAGGCTTGAACTGCCGGCGTTGAAGACCAGAACCCTCATGCTCGCATCCCCTTCCAGATCATGGCCGCGCGCTTGTCGATATCGAGCACCACCAGCAGGATCAGCCCCGCCAATGCGCATTGCGCCAGTTGCCAGGGCGAAAGCGCGACCGTCTCGAACAGCATTTGCATCGGTGGCGCGTAGGTGAAGACCGCCTGCAGAACCAGCACGACCGCGATCGCGATCAGCACCGCCGGCGTGCCCTTGATCCCCCCCAGCGTGAAGGAGGCACCCAGCCGGTAGCGCACCGAGAAGAGATAGAACACCTCCATCGCCACCAGCGTGTTCAATGCCATGGTGCGCGCCATCTCGACCGAGGCGCCGGCGCTCTGCTGATAGATGAACTGCCCGAAGATGCCGGCCGAGAACAGCAGCGACACCAGAAACACCCGCCACAGGATAAAGCGCGACAGGATCGGCGCATCCGCCCGGCGCGGCGGACGTTTCATCACCTCGCGCTCGGGTGGCTCGAAGGCCAGGCTCATGGCCAGCGCCACCGAAGACACCATGTTCACCCACAGCACCTGCAACGGCGTGATCGGCAGCATCAGCCCGAACATCACCGCGATCACCAGGCTGAGGCTTTCACCGCCATTCACCGGCAGCAGGAATGTGATGACCTTCTTGAGGTTGCCATAGACCGTGCGCCCCTGTCGCACCGCCTCGGCGATGGAGGCGAAATTGTCATCGGCCAGCACCAGCTCCGAGGCCTCGCGCGCGGCTTCCGAGCCCTTGATGCCCATGGCGATCCCGGCATCGGCGCGCTTGAGCGCGGGGGCATCGTTCACCCCGTCGCCGGTCATCGCCACGACCTTGCCATCGGCCTGCAATGCCTTGACGAGGCGTAGCTTGTGCTCGGGGCTGGTGCGCGCGAAGACATCGGAGCGCAGCACCGCCTTGCTCAGCTCGTCATCGCTCATCCGCTCGATATCGGCGCCGGTGACGACCTCATCGGTGAGTTTCAGCCCGATCTGCCGTCCGATCGCGGCGGCGGTGCCCTTGTGGTCGCCGGTGATCATCTTCACGTCGATCCCGGCGCTGTGGCAGTCGGCCACCGCGTCGATCACCTCGGGGCGCGGCGGGTCCATCAGCCCGGCGAAGCCAAGCAGGACGAGGCCGCTCTCCACGTCATCATGCGACAGCCTGTCGCCCTTGTGCGGCTTGTGCGCCAGCGCCAGGACGCGCTGGCCCTCGTCGGCAATCGCCTCGGCCTGTTCGGACCACCAGTCGCGGTCCAGCGTCTCGGGGCCGTCGGTGCCCATCTGGCTGTCGCACCGCTCAAGCACCGCCTCGGGCGCGCCCTTGAGCAGGATCAGCCCGCCCTCCTCCTCATCCTCGTGCAGAACCGCCATGTAGCGGTAGCTGGCGTCGAAGGGGATGGTGCGTTTCGCCTGGGGGCGGTTGCGCCAGGGCTGCTCCAGCTTGGCCGCGAGGGCGAGCAGCGCGCCCTCCATCGGGTCGCCCGCCACCCGCCAGGCGCTCGATGCCTTGTCCTTGGCGGCGCCATTCTCCTCGGTCGGTTCCGCGTCCTTCTCGTCGGATTGTCGATCACCGTCCGGCCGTTTCAGGCTGGCGGTGTTGCACAGCCCCGCCACGCGCCCCAGCGCCGCCAGCACCGGCCCTGTCTCTACTGCCTCGCCGTCGCGGGTCACATCGCCCTCGGGGGCGTAACCTTCGCCCGAAATCTCGTGCAGCCCCTCGGCGGTGACGACGGTGGCCACCATCATCTCGTTGCGGGTCAGCGTGCCGGTCTTGTCCGAGCAGATGGTCGAGACCGCGCCCAGCGTCTCGATCGCGGGCAGGCGGCGAATGATGGCGTTGCGGCGCGCCATTGTCTGCACGCCGATGGCCAGCGTAACCGTCAGAACCGCCGGTAGCCCCTCGGGGATCGAGGCGACGAAGATCGCCACGATGATCATGAATGCCTCGGCGAATTCCATGCCCCGCACCAGCGTGGTGAAGGCCAGGATGGCGCTTGCGACGACGAGGATGAACCCGGTGAGATACTTGGCGAACTGGCCCATCTGGCGGATCAGGGGCGTGGTGAGCTGCTCGACGCCTTCGACCATGCCGCTGACGCGGCCGATTTCGGTCTGTGCACCGGTCGCCACCACCACACCGCTGGCCGAGCCCTTTGCGACCAGAGTGCCGCTGAAGGCCATGCTCGCCCGGTCGCCCAGATCGGCATCGGCATCGACGGGGTCGGTGTGCTTGTCCACCGGCACGGATTCGCCGGTCAGAATCGCCTCTTCAACGGCCATGGAGGAGACATCGATCAGCCGCAGATCGGCGGGCACCTTGTCGCCGGCCTCCAGCACGACGACGTCACCGGGCACCAATTCGTCCGCCGCGATCGTGAGGCGCTCACCGTCGCGCAGGACCGAGGCCTTGGGCGCGAGCATGTCGCGCAGCGCCTCCAGCGCGGCCTCGGCGCGGCCTTCCTGGACGAAGCCGATCACCGCGTTGATGATCACCACCGCCATGATCACGGCTGTGTCCACCCAGTGACCGAGCAGGGCGGTGATCACCGCCGCGGCGATCAGCACGAGGATGAGCAGATTGTTGAACTGCCGCGCCAGCCGCGCAATCAGCGTGGGCCGCTCGACACTGGGCAGGCTGTTGGGGCCATGTTCCTCAAGGCGGCGCGCGGCTTCCTCGCTGCTCAGCCCGTCGCTGCCGGACTCGAGGGTATTGAGCACGGTATCGGCCGGTTCCGCCCAGCCGCGTTCAACACTGTCCATCAAGCGCTCCCGTTCCGACAGACGTACCTATTGCGTGGTATAGGCTCCGTCCACCAGATGATAGCTGCCGGTGATGAAGCTCGCCCGGTCCGAGAGCAGAAAACAGGTCAGCGCCGATACCTCCTCGGGCGTGCCGATGCGCCCCACCGGATGCAGCGCCGAAAGCCCGTCGATAGCATCCTGATCGAGATTCTTGGACAGAAGCGGCGTCTCGATGAAGCCCGGCCCGACCGAGTTCACGCGGATTCCCTCCTGCGCGTATTCCAGCGCCGCCGCCTTGGTGAGCCCGACCACGCCGTGTTTCGCGGCGACATAGGCCGAGGCATTGCGAAATCCCACCGAACCGAGAATCGATGCGATGTTGACGATGGCGCCGCCACCGGCGTCGAGCATCGCGGGGATCTGGTGGCGCATGCCGTAGAACACGCCGTTGAGATTGATGTCGATCACCTTGCGCCACCCGTCCGTGGGGTAGTCGCCGACCTTCTCGGAAGGCCCGCCGATTCCGGCATTGTTGACCGCCAGATGCAGCGCGCCGCCCTTGTCCACGGCGGTCTGCACGAGTTTTTGCATCGCCATGGCGTCGCTGACATCGGCAACCGCTGCGTCGGCCTTGCCGCCTTCGGTGACGATTTCGCCGGCGACCTGATCGGCGTTGGCCACGTCGAGGTCGCTTACGATCACATGGGCGCCGCGCGCGCCCAACTCGCGCGCGATCGCCGCGCCGATACCCGAACCCGCACCTGTGACGATTGCCGTCTTGCCTGTGAAATCCCGATCCGCCATGTCTGTCTCCAATTCCTGTGTGGCACGCTCGCCGCGAAATGATGCTGCGTTGCGGCAAGTGCAATGGTACTCCCTGAATCGGCGAATGTTAACCGAAACCGGTGCGGCGGCGGGCTCTTGCCGAAGCGCGTGCGCTTGACGGCGCATCGCGCCCGGCCCATACGGCACGGCGCAGCCCAGCCAAGGACTTGGAGGATCAGATGAGCCGGCCCGCGCGCAACTTCTACGGCCGCCGAAAGGGCAAGGCGCTCAAGCCCAACCAGCGCCGCTGGCTCGAGGAGGATCTCGATGCGCTGGTGCTGCCCGGGGTGGATCCCGTGACCAACCCCGAACGTGCCCGTAGCGATCCCCGGGCGGTCTTCGGCGGGGTTCGCGCGCTCTGGCTGGAGGTCGGATTCGGCGGGGGCGAACATCTGGTGCATCAAGCCGAGTGTAACCCCGATATCGGGCTGATCGGCTGTGAGCCCTTCCTCAACGGGGTGGCGATGCTGCTGGGGCGCATCCGGCGGGCAGGGGTGGGCAACATCCGCGTCCATCCCGGCGATGTGCGCGATCTCTTCGACGTGCTGCCCGATCGCTGCCTCGCGCGGGCCTTCCTGCTCTATCCCGATCCCTGGCCCAAGGCGCGCCACCACCGGCGGCGATTTGTCACGCCGGAGCATCTGGAGCCGCTGGCACGAGTGATGGAGCCGGGCGCGGAGTTCCGTGTCGCCACCGACATCCCCGATTACGTGCGTCAGACGATGGAGGAGGTTCCGCCCGCCGGGTTCGACTGCCTCAACCCCGATCCGGCGGACTGGCACGCGCCCTGGGAGGACTGGCACTCGACGCGATACGAGCAGAAGGCGCTGCGCGAGGGGCGCGTGCCGCATTACCTGACCTTCAGGCGGCGCTGAGCGCGCCGATCAGCCCTCGCGCTGCTTGCGGTCGCGCGCGATGTACTTGTCGCGCTCGGTCTTGGCGTAGGCGCGCCCGATCATGTGTGCGGCAATGGGCGCGGTCAGAAGCAGAAACAGGATCGTCGCGATGGCCTTGGAGGTCACGGTGGTCTCCCAGAACACCGCGATCAACGCCCCGACCAGAAGCGCGCTGCCCAGCGTGCCCGCCTTGGTGGAGGCGTGCATCCGCGTGAGAAGATCGGGCAGGCGCACGATGCCGATCGCGGCGATCAGGGTGAAGCCCGCACCTGCCAGGACCAGAATGCCGGCGATGATTTCAGCCATCCTCTGACTCCCCGGTGTCGTAGCCTTCCTTGTCACGGATGAATCGCCGCTCGGCGTAGCGCGCCAGCGCCACGGTGGCGAGAAAGCCCACCAGCGCCAGCACGATGGCCACGTCGAGGAAGGAGGGATCCTCCACAAGCACCGCATAGAGCGCGCAGAAGCCGATGATGGTGATGTTCATCATGTCGAGCGCGACCACACGGTCGGCGAGGCTGGGCCCCCGGACAAGGCGGATCATGGCGATGCCCAGCGCCAGCATCACCATCACGAAGCCGATCTGCACGGCGAGGTCGAGAAACGCGGCCGGGCTCATCTGTGAAATACCTCCAGCACCATGCGCTCCATGCCCCCCTTGAGCGCGGCCACCTCTGCCTCGGGGTCGTCGGCGAACATGTGGTGGACATAGAGCGTCTTGCGGTCGGGCGTGACATCGACACTCAGCGTACCGGGCGTGAGCGAGATCAGGTTCGTCACGAGCAGGATTTCCAGATCGCTTTTGACGTCGAGCGGTACCTCGATGATCTTGGGATTGTTGGAAGGGAAGGGGCGGATCACGTCCCATGCCACGCGCAGCGAGGACAGAAGCAGCTCCCACAGGAAATACAGTGCCAGCCGGATCACCCGGAAGACGCGGATGAAATAGAAGCTGTCCACGCCGATCAGCGGCTGTGACAGCCACAGCGCGAAATAGCCCATCACCAGCCCGGTAAACAGCGACCCCAGCGTGAAGGAGCCGGTGATCGCCGCCCAGCAGAAGGCCAGGATCAGGTTGTAGACGAGGACATTCATGGCCGCTCCCCCAGCACCGTTGTCACATAGGCTTCGGGGTCGAGCAATTGAAGCGCCGCGATTTCGGCAAAGACGACGAAGGGCTCGGGGAAGAAGCCGATCACCACCGTCATCGCCGCCAGACCCACGATCGGGATCATCATCGGCAGCCGGATGCGCGTGGGGACCCGGTCGGGGGTCGGATCGATCCCGTCAGGGTGCGGCTTCCAGAACGCCATGCCCCAGATCTTGGTCATCGAGAAGATGGTAAGCAGCCCCACCAGTAGCGCGATGAAGGCGATGAACCAGGCATCGATCTCGATGGCGGCCTTGACGATCAGGTACTTGGCCCAGAAGCCCGAGAGCGGCGGGAAACCCGCGAGCGAGAAGGCCGGGACGATGAACAGCGCCGCAAGAACGGGGCTGGACTTGTACAAGCCCCCGATGCGGTTGAGATCGGTGTGCCCCGCAAGCTTGTTCGCCACGCCCGACACGAGGAACAGGTTGGCCTTCACGATGATGTGGTGGACCAGGTAGAACACGCCGCCCATCAGCGCCAGCGGCGTATAGAGCGCGAGCCCCAGCGTCATGTAGCCGATCTGGCTGATGATGTGGAAGCTCAGGATCTTGCGGAAATCGGTCTGCGCCGCGGCGCCGAGCACGCCGGTGAGCATGGTCGCCGCCGACACCCAGATCAGGATCTCGTGCGTAAAGCCCACATCGCCCACGAAGACGAGCGTGAACATGCGCATCAGCGCATAGACGCCGACCTTGGTCAGAAGCCCCGCAAACACCGCCGAGACCGCGAAGCTGGGCGTGTGATAGGAGGCCGGCAGCCAGAAGAAGAGCGGAAAGATCGCGGCCTTCACCCCGAAGCCGAACATGAACATCATCGCGATAACGGTGACCAGCCCCTGGTTCTCCACCTCGGCCACGGCGCCGGCCAGATCGGCCATGTTCAGCGTACCCGTCAGCCCGTAAAGCAGGCCGATCCCCGACAGGAAGACCAGCGTCGAGACGAGGTTGAGCGCCACGTATTTCAGCCCCGCATCGAGCTGCGCGCGCGATCCCCCAAGCACCAGCAGCCCGAAGGAGGCGATCAGCATCACCTCGAACCAGACATAGAGGTTGAACAGATCGCCCGTGAGGAACGCGCCGCTTACCCCCGCGATCAGGGTCTGGAAGAGCGCGTGATAGCCCAGTTTCTCCAGCCGCACCTCGATCTCGCCCAGCGCATAGATGGCGGTGGCGAGCCCGGTGATTGCGGTGATCAGCACCATCACGACGCCGAGATAGTCGGCCACCAGCGTGATGCCGAAAGGCGCGTCCCAGTTCGACATCTGCGCCGCGACCACGCCCTCGCGCAGTACCGCAACGGTCAGGGCGATGGCGGCAATCAACGTGACGACCGAGCCCGCAAGCGAGACCCAGCGCCCCCAGAAGCTCATCCGAACAAGATAGGCCAGCACCGCGGTGACGAAGGGAACCGCGATGGGAAAGACGAGAAGCCAGCTCATTTCGCGGGCTCCTCCTTCGGTTCGGCGTCATCCATGTCGTCGGTGTCGAGCGTGCGCAGGCGGCGATAGGCCTCGAAGGCAAGCGCCAGAGTGAAGGCCAGCAGGCCGAAGCCGATCACGATTGCGGTGAGCACCAGCGCCTGCGGCAGCGCGTTGCCGACCACGCCCACCGGCGCGTCTGCGCCATAGGGCACCAGCGCGGGCGCGCCCATCGTCATGCGCCCGGAGGCGAAGATCACCAGATTGGCGGCGTTCGACAGCAGGATCAGCCCGAAGAGGAAGCGCAGGAAGTTGCGCGCCAGCATCAGATAGACCGACGCCGCGACCAGCACACCGATGAGCAATGCGGTAAGGCTTTCCATCTCAGGTCTCCTCCTCGAAGGCGAAGGCCAGCGACAGGATGCCGCCCAGAACCACCAGATAGACGCCGATGTCGAACACCAGCACCGAATTGATCGAGAAGGCGGCCGTCTCGTAGCTGTCGCCGCCGACCCAGTACCACTGTCCGGTAAAGAGCGGATCGCCGAAGGGCAGCGAGGCCAGCCCCGCCAGCAGCGCGATGCCCAGCCCCACCATACCCAGCACCTCGGGGCTGATGCGCAGCGCGGATTTGGCCTCGGCCGGGCCGCAGGCGAGCGAATAGACGATGAAGCCCACCGCCCCGATCAGCCCGCCGATGAAGCCGCCGCCGGGCAGATTGTGCCCGCGCAGCAGCATGAAGAGCGAAAAGACGAGCAGCAGCGCCACGAGCAGCCGCGCGCCCGCCGAGAAGATGATCGAATTCATGCGTCGTCCCTCTTGTCCGCTTTGCGGCGCATATGCCCCTTGAGCAGCGCGTAGGCGCCCAGCGCCGCGACGATCACCACGGCGATCTCGCCGAAGGTGTCGAGCGTGCGGAAGTCAACCAGAATGACATTGACGATGTTGCGCCCGAAGGCTTCGGGCCAGCTCGCCGCCTCGAAGAAGTCGGTCAGGCGGCGGTCGAAGGGCGTGTCCACCACCATCAGGAGCACCACCGTGGTCGCCGCGCCCACGGCCACAGCGAGCACCGCATCGGCGGGGCGGTGGCGCTGCCGGCCCTCGGGGTCGAGATGGGGCATGTTGAGCGCGGCCACCGCGAAGAGCACCACCACCAGAAGCTCCACGAGAAGCTGGGTGATCGCGACATCGGGCGCCGAATAGACGATGAAGATCAGCGCCACGGCGATCCCCACGACGCCGAGCCCCACGATCGCCGCGATGCGCGAGGAGGTCAGCACCACCACCGCCGTGCCGGCCACCACGAGGCCCGCGATTGCCCATTCGCGCACCGAGAGACCGCCGAAGGCAACGCCGGGCATCGCCACGCCGCGCAGCATGATGGTCAGCCCGATGGTGACCGCGAGGACCGTGAAGGTGGCGAAGAGGTACTGGCGCAGGTATCCGGTCTGGATGATGCGCGTCTGCCCTTTGGCCAGCGCCATGAGCCAGTCGAGCAGGCGGTCCCAGCCCGCGTCGAAATCGGGGCCGCGTGCCTCGATGCGCGCAAGCCATTCGCGCAGCGCCTGATGCTTCCAGTAGAGCACGCCGCCAAGTGCGAAGGTGATCACGCTGAGCAGCAGCGGCAGGTTGAACCCGGCCCAGAGCTGCACGCGCCCGCCGCGATCCACCTCGCCCATCACCGCGGCGACCGCAGGTTCGATGAGCGTCGTCGCCGCAAGCCCCGGCATGAGGCCGAAGCTTAGCCCCAGAACACCCAGGATCACCGGCCCCGCCAGCATCGCCCAGGGGCCTTCAAGGGGTGCTTTCGGCAGATCGCCCTGCGGGCCGAAGAAGGGTTTGTAGGCCACGATGCCCGCCACCGCGAACATCAGCGCGAAGGCCGCCAGCGCCATGGGCAGCGCGAACCACATCAGGCCCAGCTCGAGCACCCCGGCATAGGCGACCTCCTTGGCGATGAAGCCCAGGAAGGGGGGGATGCCCGCCATCGCCAGCGCCGCGAGCGCTGCGGCCATCGCCGTGATCGGCATGGCGCGCGCCAGCCCGCCCAGCACGCCCGCCTCGCGCGTGCCGGTTTCATGGTCGATCACGCCGACCATGAGAAAGAGCCCCGCCTTGTAGAGCGAATGCACCACCAGGAAGGTCATCGCCGCGGTGATCGCATAGCCCGTATCGCCGGCGAGAAACATCACCAGCGTGCCCAGCGCCATCAGCGTGGTATAGGCCAGTGTCTGCTTGAGATCCGTCTGGCGCAGCGCCATCAGCGAGGCGTAAACCGCCGTCACGCCCCCGAAAATCGTCAGCGACCACACCCACAGATCGCTGCCCGACAGCGAGGGATGCATCCGCGCCAGCAGGTAGACACCGCCTTTGACCATCGTGGCCGAGTGCAGATAGGCCGAAACCGGCGTCGGTGCGGCCATGGCGTTGGGCAGCCAGAAATGGAAGGGCACCTGCGCCGATTTGGTAAAGGCGCCGATCAGCACCAGCACCAGCATCGGCACATACATCGCATGCGCAGCCATCGACCCGGCGGCGTTAAGCTCGGAGAGTTCGAACGTGCCCTGGGTGATGCCGATCAGGATGAAACCGGCCAGCATCGCCAGCCCGCCGGCGGCCGTGAGCAGCAGCGCTTGCAACGCGTTGCGGCGCGATTTCGGATCGGTGTGCAGATAGCCGATCAGCAGATAGGAGGTGAAGGTCGTCAGCTCCCAGAACACGAAGAGCGCGATCAGGTTGTCGGCCAGCACCAGCCCCAGCATCGAGAGCATGAACAGGAACAGGTAGAGCGCGAAGCGTGGAAAATGCGGGTGCCCCTGCAGATACTTCGCCGCATAGAGCATCACCAGCGTCCCGATGCCGGTGATCAGCAGCGCGAAGGTCAGGCTGAGCCCGTCGAGCCAGAAGCTGAATTCGATGTCGAGGCTGGGAATCCACGGCCAGGCCCAGCGCACCGTCTCCATCGCCGCGATCTGCGGAACGTAGCCCAGGAAGAAGACAAACAGCGCCGCCGTGATCGCGACCGGGAGCATCCCCGCCAGCGTGATCCAGGGGGCGTTCGGGTCGCTGTCTCCTGCCATTGTCCCTCAAACCTCGCGTGTGACCGACGCATAAACACCCGCACCCGGTTGTCCTGAACAGCCGG
>PWLT01000003.1 GCA_003558415.1 Hyphomicrobiales bacterium | reverse complement strand
GGGTCGCGTATCTCGGCCATGCGTTGCTCCTTTCGACCTTTGGCGGCAATCTAGGCGCGCCCCCGGACAAGGGAAAGGGCAATCCGGCGGCGTGCAGGGTTTGAGGCGCCCGCCCGCTTGACCCCGGCGCGCGCTTGCGGTGATTGGGGAAGGATCAACAACAAGGGTGCGATGATGGGCCGCAAGACGCTCGACGACATGGACCTGGCCGGCAAGACCGTGCTGGTGCGGGTGGATCTGAACCTGCCGGTGCGCGAGGGCGTGGTGACGGACGCATCGCGCATCGCGCGCTCGCTGCCCACGCTGCGCGACATCATCGCAGCCGGCGGGCGCGCGGTGCTCGTGTCGCATTTCGCGCGCCCCAAGGGTGTGCGCGTGCCTCAGATGTCGCTGCGCGTGGTTCTGCCCGCGCTCGAATCGGCGCTGGGCCAGCCGGTGCGATTCGCCGAGGACTGCATCGGCGCCCCCGCCCGGCAGGTCGTAGGCGCGCTCGAGAATGGCGAGGTCGCGCTGCTGGAGAACACCCGCTTTCACCCCGGTGAGGAAGCCAATGATGCCGAATTCGCGGCAGCGCTGGCGGAACTGGGCGATATCTATGTCAACGATGCCTTCTCGGCCGCGCATCGCGCGCATGCCTCGACCGAAGCGATCGCGCATCTGCTCCCCGCCTGCGCAGGGCGCGCCATGGAGGCCGAGCTGCGCGCGCTCGAGGCGGCGCTTGGCGACCCGGAACGCCCGGTGGTCGCCGTTGTGGGCGGCGCCAAGATCTCCTCCAAGATCGACCTGCTGCTCAATCTCGTGCGCCGGGTCGATCACCTGGTCATCGGCGGCGGCATGGCCAACAGCTTCCTCGCCGCGCAGGGCTATGAGGTGGGCCGCTCGCTGGCCGAGCACGATATCGCCGATACCGTGCGCGACATTCGCGCGCGCGCCGAAAAGGCGGGCTGCACCCTGCACCTGCCCGTCGATCTGGTCGTGGCGACCGAATTCGCCGGGGGTGCGGCGCATGAAACCGTCGCCGCCGATGCCTGCCCGGCGGATCGGATGATCCTCGATGCCGGCCCCGACACCATCGCCGCGCTTTCGGATCTCTTCGCCCAATGCCGCACGCTGATCTGGAACGGCCCGCTGGGCGCCTTCGAGGTGCCGCCCTTCGATGCGGCCACCGTGGCCGCGGCAAGGCGGGTGGCAGAGCTGACGCGCGCGGGCAAGCTGCTGTCGGTCGCGGGCGGGGGCGATACCGTGGCCGCGCTCAACCATGCCGGCGTTACGGAGGATTTCGGCTATGTCTCGGGCGCAGGCGGCGCGTTTCTGGAATGGATGGAGGGGCGCACCCTGCCCGGCGTGGCTGCGTTGGAGGGTTGAGCGCGCGCGGAAATGGCCGATGCTAGCGCTAAAGCGCATCTGCGCCATTGCGCGAAGGCGTCTGCGTTCCTAAACCGCTGGCAAGAGACCAGCATCAGATCGAGGACATTGCCATGAAAGCCACCCGCGCGGTTCAGAAGATTCTCGCGAATTACGAGGGCGAAACACCCGGCGTCAAAGCCAACCTGTGCCGCATCCTGATGCAGGGCAAATTGGGCGGCACCGGCAAGGTGATCATCCTTCCCGTCGATCAGGGGTTCGAGCACGGCCCCGCGCGCAGCTTCGCCGCCAACCCCGATGCCTATGATCCGCATTACCATTACCGGCTGGCGCTGGATGCAGGGCTCAACGCCTATGCCGCGCCGCTGGGAATGATCGAGGCGGGCGCAGACAGTTTCGCCGGGCAGATCCCCACGATCCTCAAGGCCAACAGCGCCAACTCGCTGATGTCGGGCACCGCCGGCAAGGATCAGGCCATCACCGCGAGCGTCGATGACGCGCTGCGGCTGGGCTGTTCGGCGATCGGGTTTACCATCTATCCGGGCTCGGATTGCGCGCTGGGGATGTTCGAGGAGATATCGGCCATGCGTGAGGAGGCTGCGGCCAAGGGTGTGGCCACGGTGATCTGGTCCTACCCGCGCGGCGAATCGCTGAGCAAGGAGGGCGAGACCGCCATCGACATCGCCGCCTATGCCGCGCAGATCGCCGCGCTCTTGGGTGCGCATGTGATCAAGATCAAGCTCTCGACCGATCATCTGGAACTGGGCGAGGCGAAGAAGGTCTATGAGGCGCAGCAGATCGACATCGCCAGCCAGGCCGCGCGGGTGCGCCACTGCATGCAGGCGGCATTCAACGGCCGGCGCATCGTGGTGTTCTCGGGCGGGGCCAGGAAGGGCGCGGACAGCGTCTATGACGATGCCCGCGCCATCCGCGATGGCGGCGGCAACGGCTCGATCATCGGGCGCAACAGTTTCCAGCGCCCGCGCGAGGAGGCGCTGGAGATGCTGGGCAAGCTGGTCGACATCTACAAGGGCCGCGCCTGACCCGCGGCTATCGGGACGGGACGGCGAGGGCGCCGTCCCGCGTCCTTCGTTGAGTCTGCGGCCAAGTCAACGATTCGACCTCACCCCTCGCCGCTGTCGGTGCTGATGTACTTGGCCATGAAGGCCGGCTCGCCCATCTTGCGAAGCAGGTCGAGCTGAAGGTCAAGCCACTCCCAATGGCCCTCCTCATCAACGACGATACGCTCGAATAGCCGCCGCGTGCCGATATCGTCGGAATCGAGCGCGGCGCGCGCGGCCTTGGTGTAGAACTCGATCGCGCCCTTTTCCTCCTCCTTGTCGGCCTCGAACAACGCCTTGAGAGACTCGGCCATCTTCGGCGCCTTCGTCGGCTCCAGCTTCGGCGAGCCGCCGAGAAACAGAATGCGGTCGATGAAGGCGCCGGCATGTTCCAGCTCTTCATGCATTTCCTCGCGCATGCGTCCGGCAAGCCGGTCGAGACCCCAGTCGTCGAGCGTGTGCGCGTGCAGCAGGTACTGGTTCACCGCGGTCAGCTCCATCGCCAGGGCGGTCTGAAGCATCTCGATGCTTTTTTTCGAATCGGCCATCTCAATTCCTTTCGCTTGACTGCATGCCTTGCCACTCAAGACACATAATCATTGCAGAATAAGATCAAGGACCGGCACGGCTTTTTCCTACCCCGCAGCGTCGTCCAGCCGCGCCAGGATCGCGGCGGAGTCGAGCCCCGACACCGCACCCGCAACAGCGCCGCGCGCGCCATCGACACGGGTGGCGACATAGCCATCGGCCACCGCCGCCGGGGCGATGCGCAGCAACTGCGCAGCCGAGAGCAGCATGGCGAG
>PWLT01000358.1 GCA_003558415.1 Hyphomicrobiales bacterium | reverse complement strand
GCATGTTCGAGCATGTCGGCGTGCCGCATTACCGCGAATATTTCCGCCATGTGCATGACCTTCTCACAGAGGACGGCGTGGCACTTATCCACACCATCGGCCGCACCGAGCCGCCGGGCAGCACCAACCCCTGGATGGCCAAGTACATATTTCCGGGCGGTTATATCCCGGCCATGTCCGAAGCCATGGCGGCGGTCGAGAGGGAACAGCTCTGGCCTACCGATGTCGAGATCTGGCGGCTGCACTATGCCGAGACGCTGCGCCACTGGGAGCAGCGCTTCAGCGCCAATATCGACCGCGCGCGCGAGCTCTATGACGAGCGGTTCTGCCGCATGTGGCGGTTCTATCTCATCGCCTGCGAACAGGCCTTCCGCTTCAACTGGCAATGCGTGTTCCAGTTCCAGCTTGCCCGCAAGCGTGACGCGGTGCCGCTGACGCGCGACTACCTCTACACGCCGCCGGCGGATACGATGACCCGCGCCGCCGAATAACCGGCGCCGGGGCCGAGCGGCCCCCGAGAGAAAATCGGGTATCATCCGCTCATGACTGCCGCGCCCATGCCCGCGGACAGGGCTTGCGCCTGCAACCGCCTCGGATATAACCCCGGCAATTTGCGCGAAGGGGGCGGACATGCCGAAGCGAACCGACATCTCCTCGATCATGATCATCGGCGCCGGGCCCATCATCATCGGACAGGCCTGCGAATTCGACTACTCCGGCGCGCAGGCCTGCAAGGCCCTGCGCGAGGAGGGCTATCGCGTCATCCTGGTCAATTCCAACCCCGCGACGATCATGACCGATCCGGGGCTGGCGGATGCCACCTATATCGAGCCGATCACACCCGAGGTTGTCGCCCGCATCATCGAGCGCGAGCGCCCCGACGCGCTTCTGCCGACCATGGGCGGGCAGACCGGGCTCAACACCTCTCTGGCGCTCGCCGATATGGGTGTGTTGGAAAAGTACAAGGTTGAGCTGATTGGTGCCAACCGTGAGGCCATAGAAATGGCAGAAGATCGCAAGCTCTTCCGCGAGGCGATGGATCGGATCGGACTGGAGAACCCGCGCGCCACGATCGTTACCGCCCCCAAACGCGCGGACGGAAGCCGCGACATCAATGCCGGGGTCGGTCTGGCCATCGACGCGATCGAGCATGTCGGCCTGCCCGCCATCATCCGCCCCGCCTATACCCTGGGCGGCACCGGCGGTGGCGTGGCCTATAACCGCGACGATTATGAGCGCATGTGCCGCGCCGGGCTCGACGCATCGCCGGTGGCGCAGATCCTGATCGACGAGTCGCTTCTGGGCTGGAAGGAATTCGAGATGGAGGTCGTGCGCGACCGCGCCGACAATGCGATCATCATCTGTTCGATCGAGAATGTCGACCCGATGGGCGTGCATACCGGCGACTCGGTGACGGTGGCCCCCGCGCTCACGCTGACCGACAAGGAATATCAGATGATGCGCTCGGCCTCCATCGCGGTGCTGCGCGAGATCGGGGTCGAGACCGGCGGGTCGAACGTGCAATGGGCCGTCGATCCGGACACGGGCCGCATGGTGGTGATCGAGATGAACCCACGGGTCAGCCGGTCCTCGGCGCTGGCCTCCAAGGCCACGGGCTTTCCCATCGCCAAGATCGCTGCCAAGCTCGCGGTCGGTTACACGCTCGACGAGTTGGACAACGATATCACGAAAGTGACACCCGCCTCGTTTGAACCCACGATAGATTACGTGGTCACCAAGATCCCGAGGTTCGCTTTTGAAAAGTTTCCCGGCGCGAAATCCGAACTGACAACGGCCATGAAATCGGTCGGCGAGGCAATGGCGATCGGCCGAACCATTCATGAGAGCCTGCAGAAGGCGCTCTCCTCGATGGAGACCGGGCTGAGCGGTTTCGACGAGATCGCCATCGAGGGCGCGCCGGAGAGCGCCGCCATCATCAAGGCGCTCTCGCCGCAAACCCCCGACCGGCTGCGCCTCATCGCCCAGGCCATGCGCCACGGGCTGAGCGATGAAGAGATTCAGGCCGCCACCGCCTATGACCCGTGGTTTCTGGCGCGCATCCGTGAAATCGTGGAGGCCGAGGAGGAGATCCGCGCCACTGGCCTGCCGGTGAGCGAGGACGGGTTGCGCCACCTGAAGATGATGGGTTTCACCGACGCGCGGCTTGCCGCCCTGACCGGGCGCGACGAGGATCAGGTGCGCCGCGCGCGCAATAATCTCGGCGTGCGCCCGGTGTTCAAGCGCATCGACACCTGCGCGGCGGAGTTCGAGGCGCAGACCCCCTATATGTATTCCACCTACGAGGCCCCCGTTCTGGGCGAGGTCGAATGCGAATCCCGCCCCTCCGCGCGCAAGAAGGTCGTCATCCTCGGCGGTGGCCCGAACCGGATCGGCCAGGGCATCGAGTTCGACTATTGCTGCTGCCACGCCTGTTTCGCGCTCACCGATGCGGGCTACGAGACGATCATGATCAACTGCAATCCCGAGACGGTGAGCACCGATTACGACACCTCCGACCGGCTCTATTTCGAGCCGCTGACACTGGAGCACGTGCTGGAGATCCTGCATGTCGAGCAGGAAAAGGGCACACTGCACGGGGTGATCGTGCAGTTCGGCGGGCAGACCCCGCTCAAGCTCGCCCGCGCGCTGGAGGCCGAAGGCATCCCGATCCTGGGCACCACCCCCGATGCCATCGACCTGGCCGAGGATCGTGAGCGTTTCCAGGCGCTTCTGAACAAGCTTGGGCTCAAGCAGCCAGTCAACGGCATCGCCCATTCGCATGCCGAGGCCTTCCGCATCGCGGCCCAGGTGGGCTATCCGCTGGTCATCCGCCCCTCCTATGTGCTGGGCGGGCGCGCGATGGAGATCGTGCGCGACGACGCCCATCTGGAGCGCTACATCAACGAGGCGGTGGTGGTGTCCGGTAGCTCTCCGGTGCTTCTCGACAGCTATCTGTCCGGGGCGATCGAGGTCGATGTCGATGCGCTCTCGGATGGCGTGGATGTCCATGTCGCCGGCGTGATGCAGCATATCGAGGAGGCCGGCGTGCATTCGGGCGACAGCGCCTGCTCGCTGCCGCCCCATTCGCTCGATGACGCCACGGTGGCCACGCTCAAGGAACAGACCCGCGCCATGGCGCTGGGGCTCAACGTGGTCGGGCTGATGAATGTGCAGTTCGCCATCAAGGATGGCGAGATCTACGTGCTCGAGGTCAATCCGCGCGCCTCGCG
>PWLT01000378.1 GCA_003558415.1 Hyphomicrobiales bacterium | reverse complement strand
GTCGAGGCCACGCTGGAGGCCGCGCGCACGGCGCTGGCACGCTTTGCGCAGGCCACGCATCTCTACATGCTCTCGGGCGACTGTATGGCGATCAAGTCGGCGCGCTACGCGCATGATCTGCTCGACGCGGAGCCTGCCGACTATATTGAGAGCGTGGACTTTCACAATTCTGGCTGGATCCGCACGGGTATGCGCGAGGAGAGGCTCGTCTACCGTCACTTTTTCAATGAACGCACCCATAAGCGGCTGTTCTACGCCAGTGTGGAGTTGCAGCGCCGTCTGGGGCTGCGCCGGAGCCCACCTGCCGATCTGGAGATCATGATCGGCTCGCAATGGTGGTGCCTGCGCCGCGCCACGGTCGAGGCGGTGCTGGATTTCTGCGCCGCGCGCCCCGACGTGATGCGCTTCTTCCGCACCACATGGATCCCCGACGAGACCTTTTTCCAGACGCTTGTGCGGCGCCTCGTGCCGGGCGAGGAGATCCGCTCGCGCACGCTGACCTTCCTGATGTTCACCGATTACGGAATGCCGGTGACCTTCTGCAACGATCATTACGATCTGTTGCTGTCGCAGGGCTATCTTTTCGCGCGCAAGATCTCGCCCGAGGCAAGCGAGCTTCAGCAACGGCTGGGCGCGCTTTATGCCAGCGACCGGCGCGATTTTACCGTCTCCGACGAGGGGCGCGCGCTCTATGACTATCTGCGTGTGCGCGGGCGGAGCGGACAGCGTTTCGCGCCGCGCTTTTGGGAGGCCGAGGGCTCGCTTGGCCGCGATCGCGAGCTTCTGATGCTTTCCTGCAAGGACTGGGATGTGGGCCGGGCGCTGGCCGCTCGGCTGGGCCGGGCGGCGGGCCTGCCCGCGCTGGGCTATCTGTTCGACGAAGAGGCCGCCGAGCTTCCCGATCTGGGCGGCATCGAGACGACGCTGGAAAAACGCGCCCGCCACCGCCGCGCGCTTCTGCGGATGCTCTTCGATGTGCATGCGAGCGAACGGATGGTGATCTGTCTCGATCCGGGGAGTTTCGATTTGTTCGAGGATTTCGCCCGCGACAAGGCGACCACGCGCATCCTCCATGTGGAGCTTGCGCTGGACGACGAGTTTCTGGTCGCGCATGCGCGGCGCGTCGGTCTTGCCGGGGCCGGGACGCCGCCCGACATGCTGGCGGGGCTGATCGCGACCATGCGCCGCGATATCCGCGCGCAGGGCGACCGGTTGCGCGATGCCGGCTTCCACGGGTTTCACCGCATCCGGCAGGGCGGCACCCCCGAGGCCAATGCCGAGGGGCTTGCCGGTTTCCTCTCCGTCAGCGATACGCTCGCGCATGACATCGCCAAGATGCCCACGCTGTTCAACTATTGAGGATGAGCCATGGCCTATGCCTACGACCCGGAGAATATCTTCGCCCGCATCCTGCGTGGGGAAATCCCCTGCGACAAGGTACTGGAGAGCGAGCACTCCCTGGCATTCCGTGACATCGCACCACAGGCGCCCACGCATGTGCTGGTCATCCCCAAGGGGCCGTATGTGTGTTTCGACCACTTCGCCAATGAGGCCAGCGACGCCGAGATCGTCGATTTCACCCGCACAATCGGCAAGGTCTGCGCGCAGGAGGGGGTGAGCCCGGATGCGGATGGCGGCGGCTACAGGATGATCTCGAATTGCGGGCGCGACGGGGTGCAGGACGTGCCGCATCTGCATGTCCATGTCATCGGCGGAAAGGTTCTGGGGCGGATGCTGCCGGGCACCAAGGACCACGACTGAGCAGGTCTGCGTGACCGGAGGCGACACTTGCGGGATCAGGCGGCGCGGCCCTTGTGCGAAGTCAGGGCGAGGAAGACCTCCTCCAGATGCGGCTCCTCGGTTTCCAGATCGGCGATGCCCACGCCGGCCTCCCGCAATGCCTCAAGCAGCGCACCGGCGCTGATGCGGTTGCGGTTGTAGCTCAGCACCAACGCCCCGTCGGTGCGCCGCTCCATGCTCACCCCCTCGGGCAGGTTCAATCCGGCGGGCACCCGGCCCTCGGGATGCACCACAAGCGATTTCGATTCGAGCCGGCCCAGAAGCGTCGATGTGCGGTCGCGCGCGACGACCTCGCCGTGGTTGATGATGGCGATCTCGTCGCACATCGCCTCGGCTTCCTCAAGGTAATGCGTGGTCAGGATGATGGTCATGCCGTCATCGTTGAGGCGGCGCACATTGGTCCACAGCGTCTGGCGAAGCTCCAGATCCACCCCGGCGGTGGGCTCGTCGAGCACCAGAATCTGCGGGTGGTGCACCAGCGCCTTGCCCAGCAGCAGCCGTCGGCGCATCCCGCCCGAGAGGTTGCGCGCGTAGGCCCCGGCCTTGTCGGTCAGCCCGATCAGCTCGAGGATCTCGTCGGTGCGGCGCTGGCTCCTGGGCACGCCGTAGAGCCCGGCCTGCACCTCCAGCGCCGCGCGCGGGGTGAAGAACGGATCCATGTTCAGTTCCTGCGGCATCACCCCGATCGCCGCGCGGCTCTGGCGCGGATTGACGTCCTGATCGAAGCCCCAGATGCGCACCTTGCCGGAGGTCTTGGTCACCAGCCCGGCAAGGATGTTGATCAGCGTGGACTTGCCCGCGCCATTGGGGCCGAGCAAGCCGAAGATGCACCCCGCGGGCACGTCGAGATCCACTTCCTTCAGCGCGACCTTCTCGGGCTCGCGCCCGGCGGCGGCGTAGACCTTGCGCAGCGCGCTGATCTCGATGGCGTTGTCGCTCATGGCGCATGATCCTTCGACGCATCCGGCAGCGGCCGGACCACACCCCCAGAAACAGGGTTTTTCGCGCGAATGCAACCGGCGCGCCAAGGGCATATCGGGGCTTGCGAGCCATCACGCGGGGCGCTAGCGTCACGACCTCGGAACAAATAAACCGCAGTTCGACAAAGGCTTGCAACATGGATCTCTTTCTGTCCTTCGACGGGCGCATACGGCGCGGGCAATGGTGGCTGGGCGTCATCATCCTTTTCGTGGCGGCGCTGGTTCTCAACCTGGTGATCGCCGCCGTGCTTGGGGCTGGCTTTTTCGGCCAGCTTATCGGCCTGCTGGTGATGCTGGCGTTTTTCTACCCGGCGCTCGCACTGGCCACCAAGCGGCTTGCCGATCGCGGCAAACCGCCAATGCCACGGCTGGCGCTCTTCTACGGGCCGGGCCTTCTGTCGCTGGTCATGCAGACCTTCGGCATCGGCTATCGCCCGATGGGGATGGGGCAGTTCG
>PWLT01000277.1 GCA_003558415.1 Hyphomicrobiales bacterium | reverse complement strand
GGCCTTCTGCCCCGATCTCAAGTATGGCCCCGACATCTTCGATCTGCGTGGGATCGACCGTGCGCGCGGCGCCATGGTCGTGGTGCGCCCCGACCAGTATGTCGCCCATGTCCTGCCGCTGGACGCGCATGAGGAGCTTGCGGATTTTTTCGCAGGTTTCATGCTGCCGGCAGTCGGCTGAGGGCTCCGCGCGAGTCTGGCCTCGGGAATCGAGAAGGTGAACTACCACGGCGGCGCTCAGGACCGGCACAGTCCGCCTGGAATTTGACAGCTGCGCAGCCCGGCTGTGCGCGATTGCGCGCGTGACGAGATCGCTCTGTGGCCAGATCAGCCTGATCACGAGCAGCCTGTAGAGCGCCCTTTCGGCCGCTGCCATGGCAAAGGTGCCGAAGGGGCCAAGCAGCGTCATCAGGCCGACGGTGAACAGGAGGCCGCAGATCGAGCGCCATCCCGCTGCTTCCGGCCGACGAGGTCGCCGGTATCAAGGGCCGGTTTCTGGCGCCCCGGCGCTGCGCAACTGGCATCGGAAATCGCGGCCTATCGCGGCAGCTTTCTGGAACCGATGCCGATGCGTGTCGCGCAGAGCCTGATCTGCACCTTCATCTTCTACGGCCACGGGCTGGGGCTGTTCATGCAGGTCGATCGTCCGGGGCAGATCCTTGTGGTGCTCTCGATCTGGATCGCCATGCCGCTGTGGTCGCGGGCCTGGCTGGCGCGCGTTCGCTTCGGGCCGGCGGAATGGCTGTGGCGCAGCCAGAGCTATCACCGCCGGCAGCCGATGTTCCGCCGCGCCTGAGGGTGCGCTCAGTCCGCCAATACCCGCCCTTTGCGCAGCGAATCTGTCCTGATGTGGTCCAACCCATTCATTCACGCCGCTCGGTTGCCAGCCGTGTCACGGCCTTGGACATGGTGAAGCCCCAATGGTGCTCCATCAGGGGCGGGATGCGCGCCTCCAGCGTTGCGCCCAGCGGCTCGGCCCGCAGCGGCAATGCCGAGAGCAGCAGCGCGAGCGGAACGCACAGGGCCAGAACTGTGCTGCGGCCTGCCATTTGCCATCCCTGAGTGGCTTGACCTGCGAACATCTTCTCTCTCGCGCCGTGCCTGCATTCGGAATATGTTGAGCGCCATGGAGGTGCGGGGCAACCCGGGCACTCTTCTGACCGATCGGGATGCGGCTTGCCCTGATCGAGATTAATGCAGGGGCGTGCATCTCGTCGAGGGATGCGCAGCGTGCGCGGTTTCGGCGCCTGGGGCCAAGGGAGCAGGGGCATGGGGATCAAACGGATCGGCGGGGCGCTTTTGGGCATCGGACTCGCGATCGCCGCCTTCGGTGCGGCCAAGGCGCAGGTGCAGCACGATGCCGACGCGGTCGCCGCGCGGCTGGACGCGCTGGCCGAGGGGTTCATGACCACCGATCAGGTGCCCGGCGCCATCGGGGCTGTGGTGGTTGGCGACGAGGTGATCCTGCGCGGCTGGGGCTCGGTCGATCTGGAGGCCGGCACGGCTGCCGGACCGGATGACGTGCGCTTCGAGATCGGCTCGATCACCAAGCTCTTCACCTGGGTTGGCGTGATGATGCTGGTCGAGGAGGGAGAGCTCGACCTGCAAGCAGATGTCAGCAGTTATCTGAGCGAGGCCGAGGTGCCCGGTGCCGAACCCCTGACCATGGCGCAGCTGATGAGCCACCGCCCCGGCTATGAGGACAGCTATGCCATCTTCGACCCCGAGATCGGCGCGCTGCCGCGTCCGCAGGCGCTGGCCGAAAGCGCACCCGATCAGGTCCTGCCGCGCGGTGAGGTAACCGCCTATTCCAACTGGGGCGTGGCGCTGGCGGGGCAGGTGGTCGAGGACATTGCCGGCATGCCCTATGAGGAATTCCTGCAAACCCGCATCCTGGGTCCGCTGGGCATGGGGGCCACCACCTATAGCGAGGCCACCGCACGCGACGACCAGCCGCCGCTCTCGCGCAGCTACCGGGTGCAGGGTGGTGTGGCGCACCCGGCCTTTCGCATCGATATCGGCAGTTTCGGCCCGGCCGGCAGCCTCGCCAGCACCGCCGCCGACATGGCGCGATTCATGCGTTTTCTGATGAGCGACGGAGAACTCGACGGCGCGCGATTGCTCGCCCCCGACACCATGTCACAGATGCGCACCCGGCTCTTCGATGACCGGCCCGAGGGGGCCGATATGGCGCATGGGCTCATCGCCCGGCCGATGTTCGGCACCACGGTCTACGGGCATGGCGGGGGGCTCAACGAGTTCCTGTCGAACCTCGTCGTCATCCCCGAGTTGCAGATTGGGGTGTTCGTTTCGCAAAATGGCGGGGCGCGGATGAGCCTGCCCTTTCTCGCCCCCGACCTGATCCTCGGCCATCTGGCGGCCGAGGCCGGGCTCGCCGCGCCCGAGCCGCAGGCCGTGCCCGATGCCGCCGAACGCGCGCAGGAGGCGGAGGGGCGCTACATCTCCAACCGGCGCGCCTTTACCGGGCCGGCGCAATTCGTCACCGCGCTCGAGGGGTTCTCCGTCACCGCGTTGCCCGATGGCGCGATCCTCGCGCCGGCGCCGCTGCTGGGCACGATGCTGCGCTATGACCCCGTCGCCCCCGATATCTGGCAGGATGCGCGCGGCGAGCGCCTGCTGCTGATCCGCGACGAAGGGGGGCGGGTGCTGCGCATCGCCGATGGCACGGGAACCAACAGCTATGAGCGCGTGACGCCCGCCACCGACCCGATGCTGCTGAGGGTTGCGCTGGGTGGCGGGGCGGTGCTCTCGCTGACGATGCTGCTGGGGCTGTTGTGGCGCCGGGGCTTGCGCGGCGGCAGCCTTGGAGGGACTGTCGCGGCGCTGGCGGGGTTGGCGGGCGCGGTTTCGGTCTGGGCGATGCTGGGCGGGGGCGTGGCGATGGCGATGACTGCGGCAAACCTGGGCAGTGAGTTCCTGTTCGACCAGCCCCAACCGACGCTGATGGCCGTCTTCGCGTTGAGCCATGTGGTGGTGGTCATGGCCGGGGTTGTGCTGCTCGCGCAGGGCCTTGTGTGGCGCGCGCCGGGTTGGAGCCTGTGGCGTCGGCTGCATCACACGGCCTTCGCGCTGGTTCTTGCCGGGCTGGCCGTCATGATGGTGAACTGGGGCCTCGCCTTCGCCGGGCCGCTTTGAGGCGAGCGGCTGGGCACCCACCACCGAACCGCGTTACTGTGTGGCCTTCTATGGCTGGACTGCCCGGCCTCGCCGGGGTG
>PWLT01000273.1 GCA_003558415.1 Hyphomicrobiales bacterium | reverse complement strand
GAGGATGTCACCGGCCTGCGCCCGCACGAGCTTGCCGCGCGCGGTCTGTCGCGCACCTTTCAGAACCTGCAGATCTTCCAGTCGATGACGGTGCTGGAAAACGCCATGGCCGGCCATCACCTGCATGAGCGCGGCCGGGTTCTCTCCGACCTGCTCGGCCTGCCCGCCTCGCGCCGGCGCACGCGCAAGACCGAGGCCAGCGCGCGTGCCCTGCTTGAGAAGGTCGGGCTCGCGCGGGCGGCGCATTGGGAGGCCTCGTCACTTTCCTACGGCGCGCTCAAGCGGCTGGAGATCGCGCGCGCGCTGGCCATGTCGCCGCGCATCCTGCTGCTCGACGAGCCCGCCGCGGGCTGCAACGCCGTCGAGACCGAAGAGATCGACCGCCTGATCGCCGAGATCGCCGAAAGCGGTGTCGCGGTGCTGCTGGTGGAGCATGACATGAAGCTGGTGATGAAAATCTCGAACCATGTGGTGGTGCTCGATCATGGCCAGAAGATCTCCGAAGGCGACCCCGCATCGGTGTCGCGCGACCCGCGCGTGATCGAGGCCTATCTCGGCACCCAGGCCGTGGAGGAGGCAACCGATGCTGACGGTTGAGGGGCTGCGCTCGCGCTACGGGCGCATCGAGGTGCTGCACGGGATCGATCTGGAGGTGGCCTCGGGCGAGATCATCGCCGTGGTGGGCGCCAATGGCGCGGGCAAGACGACATTGTTGCGCTGCCTGTCAGGGGTGCAGCCGGTCACGGCCGGGAGCATCGTGTTCCGCGGTGAGCCGCTGACCGGTGTGGCCTCGCATCGCCGGCTGGCGCGCGGGCTGGCGCATGCGCCCGAGGGGCGGCAGATCTTCACCAATCTCACCGTCGAGGAAAACCTGCGCCTGGGCGCCTATCTGTTCCATGACGATCAGGTTGAACGCGACATGGACGATGCCTTTGCCATGTTCCCCATCCTCAGGCAGAAGCGCAACGAGGTCGCGGGCGGGCTCTCGGGCGGGCAGCAGCAGATGCTGGCGATCACCCGCGCGCTGATGGGCCGGCCCACCTGCCTGCTGCTCGACGAGCCAAGCATGGGGCTCGCGCCGATCCTCGTCGATCAGATACTCGGTGTGGTCAAGGACATGAAGGCGCTCGACGTCACCGTGTTGCTGGTCGAGCAGAACGCCTTCGCGGCGCTGTCCATTGCCGACCGGGCCTATGTGATGGAGACCGGGCGCGTCACCATCTCGGGTCCGGCGCAGGAACTGGTCGAGGACGAGCGCATCCGCGAGGCTTATCTGGGCCTGTGACGCCACGGGCGGGCGCCATGCGCGCGCTGGCGGTTCCGGCCTCGGCGAGACGGCATTCGGCCCGGCTCAGGGTTCGAGCACGCCATCGGCCTTGATCTCGCGCAGGACGATATTGGTCTGCACATTGGCCACGCCGGTGAGGCGAAACAGGAACCGCTCCATGAAGCTGTTATAGGCGTCCTGATCGCGGCAATGCACGTCGAGATGGTAATCGGCCACGCCGGTGGTGGCGTAGCAGCCGCGCACCTCGGGGCAGCGGCCGACCTCGGCGACGAATTCCTCCACATTCTCGCGGCTGTGGCGCAGCAGTTGCACATGCACGATGGCGTGGAAGCCAAGCCCCGCCTCGCGCGTATCAAGCAAGGCGGCGTAGCGGCGGATCACTCCCGCCGTTTCCAGCGCGCGCACCCGGCGCCAGCAGGCCGAGGGGGACATGCCGACCCGCTCGGCAAGCTCCTGGTTGGTGATGCGCCCCTCGCGCTGCAGGATGCGCAGCAGGCGCCAATCGGGATCTTCCAGTTTCATCGCGCAACCCGGCAGGAATTTCCATCAGTATAGCAGTTTGGGAAGAGTCTTCCATATCCGCGCCTGAGGCCGGCAAACGGGAAAATTCCTTGCACCGGACTCATGTTAGAGTGTGGTGCGGTTAATCGGAGCCTCGGGCCCCGTCGCGCCAGCAACGGGGACACGCCCGCCCGCCCCTCAGGCGGGCGCGTTCCGCGCCCACCTCGGCCGGGCGCGCCCCCATCGCACTCCGACCGGACCGAGTTCGGATGACCGCACCACGCTCAGGCTTGCCGCAGGAGGATCCGCGATGACCAAGCACAGCCCGCCCCTCAAGGATTATGCGCTCGAAGACCGCTATGGCCGGACTTCGGGCCGGGTGTTCCTGACCGGCACGCAGGCACTGGTGCGCATCCTGCTCGACCAGTCGCGGCGCGACCGTGCGGCGGGGCTCGACACGGCCGGTTTCGTCTCGGGATATCGCGGCTCGCCACTGGGTGCGCTCGATCTGGAGTTGTGGCGCGCGACGGATCGCGTGGCCGAGGCGGGCATCGAGTTCCTGCCCGCCGTCAACGAGGATCTGGCCGCCACCGCCATGCTCGGCGCACAGCAGGTGGAGAGCGACCCGAACCGGCAGGTTCAGGGCGTCTTCGGCATGTGGTACGGCAAGGGCCCCGGCGTTGACCGCTCGGGCGACGCGCTCAAACACGGCAATGCCTATGGCTCCAGCCCGCATGGCGGCGTTCTGGTGGTGGCGGGCGACGATCATGGCTGCGTGTCCTCCTCGATGCCGCACCAGTCCGATGTGGCCTTCATGGCCTGGTTCATGCCGACCCTGAACCCCGCGAGCGTGGCCGAATACCTCGCCTTCGGGGAATGGGGCTATGCGCTGTCGCGCTTCTCCGGCATGTGGGTGGGGTTCAAGGCGGTCTCCGACACGGTGGAAAGCGCCGCCTCGGTGCCGCTGCAACCCGACCGGTCCTTTGCTGTGCCGGACTTCACGCCGCCGCCCGAGGGGCTGCATTATCGCTGGCCCGATCTGCCCGGATTCCAGATCGAACACCGCATGGAGGCCAAGAAACAGGCAGTCATGGCCTTTGCCGAGGCCAATCCGATCGACCATGCGCTCTATGGGATCAAAGATGCGCGCGCGGGCATCGTGACCACGGGCAAGGCGCATCTGGACCTGATGGAGGCGCTGCGGCTACTTAGGCTGGATGAGGGCGAATGCCGCCGGCTGGGGCTCGACATCTACAAGGTCGGCATGGTCTGGCCGCTGGCACGCAAGGGGGCGCTGGAGTTCGTGCGCTCAAAGCGCGAGGTGCTGGTGGTCGAGGAAAAGCGCGGCATCATCGAAAGCCAGCTCAAGGAATATTTCTACGACTGGCCCGACGACCTGCCCGAACGCATGGTGGGCAAGCGCGACGAGCACG
>PWLT01000167.1 GCA_003558415.1 Hyphomicrobiales bacterium | reverse complement strand
CGTGATCTGGAACAGGCGCATATCGCGCTGGCCTTCGAGGGGCCGGGCTATCGCGACGCCGATTTCTACACCGCGCAGGTCTTTGCCACGGCGCTGGGCGGCTCGATGTCCTCGCGGCTGTTCCAGAAGCTGCGCGAGGAACGCGGGCTGTGCTACACCATCTTCGCGCAGGCCGGCGCCTATGCCGATACCGGCACCATCACGCTTTATGCCGGCACCGGTGAGGGCGATATCGGCGAGCTGGCGAATCTGACCATCGATGAGCTGAAGCGCTCGGCCGAGGACATGAGCGAGGCCGAGGTCGCGCGTGCCCGCACGCAGATGAAGGCGGGGCTGCTGATGGGGTTGGAGAGCCCCTCGGCGCGGGCCGAGAGGCTGGCGCGCCTTCTGTCGATCTGGGGCCGCGTGCCGGATGTCTCCGAAGCCGTCTCGCACATCGAGTCGGTAAGCGTCGAGGGGGTGCGCGACTATGCCGCGCGGCTCGCGGGCCAGGGTCGCGCCGCGCTGGCGCTTTACGGCCCCGTCTCGCGCGCGCCCGATCTCGTCACCCTCAGCCGGCGGCTCGCCGCCTGATGCTGGGCCTGCGCCGCAGGCTCCGCATCGAGACGGAGCGCATGACGCTGCGCCTGCCGCAGCATACCGATTTTCAAGCCTGGTCCGCGCTGCGTCGCGACTCGGCCGATTTCCTGATCCCGTGGGAGCCGAGCTGGGCGCCCGATCACCTCACCCGGCGGGCGTTCACGGCACGCGTGCACTGGGCCGCGCGCACCGAGTCGCAGGGCAGCGCATTGCCGCTGTTCATGATCCGGCGCGAAGACGAGGCCCTGCTGGGGGCGATCACGCTCGACCACATCCGGCGCGGCCCGGCACAATCGGGCACGCTGGGCTACTGGATCGGTCAACCACACGCGCGCAAGGGCTACATGCGCGAGGCAATCCTGGCGCTGGTCCACCACGCCTTCACCCGCGCCGACATCAGCCGCATCGAGGCCGCCTGCCTGCCCGAGAACGCCGCCTCGCGCGCGCTGCTCGAATCCTGCGGCTTCAAATACGAGGGCGTGGCGCAGAGCTATCTTCAGATCAACGGACGCTGGCGCAATCACGTCCTCTACGCCAATCTGCGCCATGATCGGCGCGGGCGCACCGATGCGGGCTGATCGGTGCAATTGCTTGCGCCGGGCGCGCGCGCTGCAGTTGCCGGGGCCGGGTTTCTGTGTCATGAGTCGAGGTGAAAAGCAGACCGAAGAGTTCAGTCGATGCCGGATTACGCCGAACGCCGCAGGATCATGGTGGACACGCAGGTCCGCCCCTCGGATGTGACCAAGTACCCCATCATCGACGCCATGCTCTCGGTGCCGCGCGAACATCACGTTCCCGATGATCTTCGCGAGGTGGCCTATATCGGCGAACATCTCGAACTCGCGCAGGGCAGGGTGATGCTCGATCCGCGCACGCTGGCAAAGATGCTTGATGCGCTCGATATCGGCCGGGACGATCTGGTGCTCGATATCGGTTGTGGGCTGGGCTATTCGACTGCTGTTGCGGCACGGCTGGCCGAGGCGGTCGTCGGGCTGGAGGAGGTCGAGCCGCTGGCGCGCGAAGCCGAGGCGATCCTCGCCGCGGACGGAGTTGACAACGCCGTCGTCGTCCCCGGCCCGCTGGCCGAAGGCTCGCCCAGGCACGGCGCCTTTGACGCGATCATCGTTCAGGGCGGCGTCGAGGAGTTGCCGCAGGCGCTCGCCGCGCAGCTCAAGGATGGCGGGCGCATCGTCTGCCTGTTCATGGAGAACGCGCTGGGGGTCTGCCGGGTGGGATTGAAGACCCAGGGACAGCTTTCCTGGCGCGACGTGTTCAACGGGTCCGCGCCGGTGCTGCCCGGATTCGAGCGGGAACGGGAATTCAGCCTGTAGGCCAGGCGGCTGGCCGCTGCGGCCCCGTGGATGGCCTGCACAAGCCGGGGGGAGGTGGCGATGAAGCCGATCATGAGGCGAATTGCGGGGCCGCTTTGTGCGCTCGCCGTGGCCGTGGCAGGGGCTCCGGCCGCCGCCCAGACGCTGGGCGACGCGCTGGTTGACGCCTATCGCAATTCCAACCTGCTCGAGCAGAACCGTGCGGTTCTGCGGGCTGCGGACGAGGATGTCGCCGTCGCCGTGGCGGGGTTGCGGCCGGTGGTGAATTTCATCGCCCGGATTAACGCATCGACAACGCCGGGACTTGTGGGCACGACAAACACGCTGTCCAACACCCTGGCGCTGAGCGCCGATCTCACGCTGATCGATTTCGGGCGTGGGCAGTTGGGGATCGATGCGGCCAAGGCGAATGTACTGGCCACGCGCGAGGCGCTGGTCTCGGTCGAGCAGAACGTGCTTCTCTCGGCGGTGAGAGCCTATATGGATGTGCGCAGCGCCAGCGAGACGGTCGGGCTGCGTGAAAGCAACGTGCGGCTGATCACGCAGGAGCTTCAGGCGGCGCGCGACCGCTTCGAGGTTGGAGAGATCACCCGCACCGATGTCGCGATCGCCGAGGCGCGGCTGGCGGGCGCGCGCAGCAACGTCGCAGCGGCGCAGGGCGATCTTGAGGTGGCGCGGGAAGCCTACAAGGCCGCGACGGGCGCTTATCCGCCCGGTGCGCTTCGGGCACCGCCCTCCCCTCCGGCTTTGCCCGCCAGCCTCGAGGATGCGCAGGGAATCGCCCGGCGGAGCCAGCCCGCGATCCGTCAGATTCAGCACGAGGTGACGGCGGCCGATCTCAATGTCGAACGCGCGGCGCTGACCCGCCACGGAGAGGTCAGCGCGGGCGCCGAAATATCGTTGAACACGGAACAACGTTTCGGCCAGTTGAATACCACCGAGCGCGCCGGCGTGTCGCTCAGCTACAACCGGCCGATCTATCAGGGCGGCCGCCTGCCGGCGCTGCATCGCCAGGCAGTCGCGCGGCGTGACGCGCAGCGTTCAGGGCTTCATCAAACCGTCGCAGAGGTCCTGCAGGATGTCGGGCAGGCCTGGGCGAACCTTTCGGTCGCTCGGGCGCGGATCGAGGCGAGCCAGCTTCAGATCGAGGCCGCCGAGACAGCCTATGACGGCGTCAGTCAGGAGGCGGAGCTGGGCGCGCGGACAACGCTTGATGTGCTCAATGCCGAGCAGGAGCTGCTCGACGCGCGTTCGGCGCGTATCGCCGCCGAGGCCGGGCAGCAGGTGGCGGTGTATTCGCTTCTCGCGTCGATGGGGCTTCTGACGGTGGAACATCTCAATCTCGGTAT
>PWLT01000256.1 GCA_003558415.1 Hyphomicrobiales bacterium | reverse complement strand
GTGCGTGGGGCGTCCTCGGGCGGCAATGTGATGATGATCGTGGGGCTTCAGATGCTCGTCGGCGCGGCGATCCTGGCCGGGCCGGCGGTGGCGCTGGAAAGCTTCGAGGTGGACTGGAGCTGGGCGCTGATCGCCGCCTTCAGCTACACGGTGATCGTGCCGGGGTTGCTGGCCACCTGGGTCTGGTTCCGGTTGGTGGGGCGGATCGGCGCGGTGCGCTCCTCGACCTTCCACTTCCTCAACCCGTTCTTCGGCGTGGCCATCGCGGCGCTGCTGCTGGGCGAGCTTCTGGGGCCGCTCGACATGATTGGGGTCGCCGTGGTGATGGCCGGAATTTTGGCCGTGCAACTCTCGCGCCAGCCGGTGTCCCAGGCGCTTCCGCTCGTGCCCCCGCCGCGCGGCTGAGCGCGCGTGCGGCCGGGCTCAGAGCGCGCGGCCCCTGAGCAGGCGGGGCACATCGCCCGTCAGCCCCGCCGCCTCGCGCATGAAGCCCCGGCGCAGCGCGGGACTTCGGCTGACCACCCCCATGCCGAGATCGCGCAGACCGCGCAGCACCGAGCTGTCGTTGGAAAACAACCGGTTGAACCCGTCCGTCGCCAGCGCCAGCGCCGTCGCGTCAAAGCGCCGCCAGTGCTGATAACGCTCCAGCACCCCGGCGCTGCCGATATCCTCCCCGCGCCGGGCGGCCAGCACCACCACCTCGGCCAGCGCCGCCACGTCGCGCAGGCCGAGGTTCAAGCCCTGCCCGGCAATGGGGTGCAGACCATGCGCGGCATCGCCCACCAGCGCAAGTCGCTCGGCGATCAGGCTGTGGGCAAGCGACAGGCTCAACGGGTAGCTGTAGCGCCCGCCCTCGAGCCGGATCTCGCCCAGGAAATCCCCGATGCGTTCGGCCAGATGGGCGATGAAGGCATCATTGTCGAGCGCCAAGGCCGCGCGCGCCGCAGCATCGCTCACGCTCCACACGATGGCCGAGCGCGCGCCCCGCAGCGGCAGGATCGCCAGAGGCCCCTCCGGCATGAAGAGTTGATGCGCGATGCCCTCATGCGCGCGCTCATGGCCGATAGCGCAGACCAGCGCGGTCTGCCCGTAAGACCAGCGCACGCGGCGCAGCCCGGCGCGCCGGGCGGTGCCGCTCTCGCGCCCGTCGCAACCCACAAGCAGCCGGCCGCGCAGGCGCTGCCCCGACTCCAGTGTCAGCGTGACGCCCCCGCCATCGGGTGCCTGCGCGCTGACGCGCTCGCCGCTCAGATGCCGCACGCCGTCCTGTGCGTCGATCGCCTCCAGCAGCGCGCCGCGCAGGTGCCGGTCCTCGACCATATGGCCCAGCGGCCCCTCCTCGATCTCGGCGTGATCGAGATGCAGGAACAGGGGCGAGGGCGGCGCGCCGGGGCGGCCGTCGCAGGCCTTGACCTCAAGGATCGGCTGCGCCTGTGCCTCCAGCAGCTCCCACAATCCCAGTTGCCGCAGCATGCGCACCGAGGCCAGTGCCAGCGCATAAGCGCGCCCGTCGAATCCGGGTGCGGCGCGGCTCTCGCGCGCCAGCGCGTCGATGACCGTCACGCCCAGCCCGGCCTGCGCCAGCGCCAAGGCCAGCGTCAGGCCGTTGAGCCCGCCGCCGACGACAAGGATATCGGCCTGTTCGTCGCTCATGCCCCACATATGCGCGCCGGCGCGCGATTGTCCATCCGCTGCCGGCGCGTGATGCGCCGCACCGGCTCCGGGCTGGCCATGAAGGGGGCCGAAAAGCCACATCTCTTCGCCTCAAGCCTGCGAAAGCCAAGCGTTTTTCTGGACCAGCCGGCCGCGCCCCGCTATCGTGTCTGCAAACGGGGCATCCACGACCCCGGAGAACGAGGCAGAAGATGGCATTTCCCGAGCGGTTCAAGGACCTGCCGGATTACGCATTCCCGCGCCTGCGCGCGCTGCTCGACCCCCATGCGCCGGGGGACGAGCCCGTCGTGATGACCATCGGCGAACCGCGCCATGCGATGCCCGCGTTTCTCGCCAAGACGCTCAACGCCCATCTCGACGGCTTTTCCCGATACCCCGCGAATGGCGGTGTTGCCCCGTTGCGGGAGGCCATCGGCGGATGGGTGCAGCGGCGCTATGGCGTCGCGCTGGATCCGCAGCGCCAGATCATGGCGCTCAACGGCACGCGCGAGGGGCTGTTCAATGCGATGCTGGCGCTGTGCCCGGAGCGCAAGCGCGGCGCGCAGCCCGCGGCGCTGATCCCCAATCCGTTCTATCAGGTCTATGCCGCGGCCACGATGGCGGTGGGGGCGGAGCCCGTCTATGTCCCCGCGACGGCGGAGTCCGGCTTCCTGCCCGATTACGCGGCGCTGCCCGCCGAGTTGCTCGACCGCGTCGCGGTGGCCTGGATCTGCTCGCCGGCCAATCCGCAGGGGGCGGTGGCCTCGCGCGCCTATTGGGCCGAGCTTCTGGCGCTGGCCGAGCGGCACGATTTCCGCATCTTCGCCGATGAATGCTATTCTGAGATCTGGCGCGATGCGCCGCCGCCGGGGATGCTCGAGGCCGCTGCCGAAGGCGGCGCGGACCCCGAACGCGTGCTGGTGTTCAATTCGCTCTCGAAGCGCTCCAACCTGCCGGGGCTGCGCTCAGGCTTCGTGGCGGGCGGGCCGGAATGCATCGCGCGGATGCTCCAGCTGCGAACCTATGGCGGTGCGCCGCTGCCGCCACCGCTGCAGCAGGTGTCAGTGGCCGTGTGGAAGGACGAGGCCCATGTCGAGGCAAATCGCGAACTTTACAGGGCCAAGTTCGACGTGGTGGAGGAGGTACTCGGCGACGTTCCGGGCTTCCGGGCCCCGGATGCGGGCTTTTTCCTTTGGCTTGCCGTGCCCGATGGCGAGGCGGCGGCGCTCAAGCTGTGGCGCGAGGCAGGCGTGCAGGTCCTGCCGGGATCATATTTCGCGCGCGAGGTGGACGGGATCGACCCGGGCAAGCAGTACATCCGGGTCGCCCTGACGGGTCCGTTGGAAGAGGTGCGAACCGGGCTCACCCGGCTGCGCGCCCGGCTGTATGACTGAGGTGAGGACATAATGGCGACCTATCACGCAAGGCAGCGCGACCCGCTCATAGACAGCTCCCTGCGCATGGCGCTCGAACGCCGCGGCAAGGAACTGCTTGGGCTGTGCCTGCTCGTATTGGGCATCGCGCTGGCGCTCATCATCGGCTCCTATGCGCCCGAGGATCCCAACTGGCTCGCCGCCACCGACGAGCCCGCGAGCAATCTGCTCGGGC
>PWLT01000182.1 GCA_003558415.1 Hyphomicrobiales bacterium | reverse complement strand
CCGCGGCCCGCGCGCGCGGCTCGCCCGCTGCGTCGATCTCGGGCTCGGGGGCCTGCGCCGCGAAGGCGGAGGTCAGAACGACCGGCGCGCGCAGGTTGGATTCGATGTGCCGGTCCCAGCTCTCGCGCGTGGCACTGGCCAGCGTGTCATGCTCGAACACCGAGGCGTTGTTGACCAGCGCGGTGAGCGGGCCGCCCAGCGCCTCGGCCGCGCGGGGGACGAGCGCCTGCATGTCCGCCTCCTGCGTCAGATCAGCACACAGACAGGCCGCGCGCCCGCCCGCGTCGCGGATGCGCGCCGCCAGCGCCTCGGCGGCCTCCTCCGAGCGGTGGTAATGTACCGCCACTGCGAAACCACGCCGGGCGAGGTAGAGCGACATCTCGCGCCCCAGCCGATGCGCGGCGCCGGTTACGAGGACTCGTTGATCATCCATGTCTCACGCTCCCACGCCCATTGTCAGAAGGGCCAGATAGATCACGTAGCACGCGATCAAGGCGATTCCCCAGCTCCGCCCGATCGCTCGCCCGCGCAGCACGAACGGCGCCAGCAAGAGCGAGCTTGCGAGCATCACCGGCATGTCGAAGCGCAGCATCTCCGGCGGCACCGGAATCGGCCCGATCAGCCCGGCTATGCCGATGATCCCCAACAGGTTGAAGATGTTCGAGCCGATGATGTTGCCCATCACCACCCCGGCCTCGCGCCGGATCGCGGCCATGACCGTGGTGGCCAGTTCCGGCAGCGAAGTGCCAACCGCCACGATTGTCAGCCCGATCAGCGCGTCGCTCACCCCGAGACGTTCCGCGATCGCGACCGAGCCGTCGACCAGAAGATCGGCGCCCAGCGGCAGCCCGATGATGCCGAGCACCAGAAAGAGCGTGATCTTGAGCCACGACATCTGCGGATCGGCGCTTTCCAGTGCCTCGGCTTCGGCACCCGGCGCGGCGCGCTGGCCGTTGCGGTGGTTATGCGCCCGCCGCAAGCTGTCTCCCAGCATCAGCGCCAGCCCCGCCAGCAGGATCGCCGCATGCGGCCAGCGGAACGGGCCGAGCGTGGCGAGGACGATGAAGAGAACGCTCGCAGCGATCATCATGGTGAAGCCGCTCAGCGTGTCATCGCGCGATACCGGCACCGCCGCGATCAGCGCCGGCAGGCCCAGCACGAGCAGGATATTGGCGATGTTGGAGCCCACGACATTGCCCATCGCCAGCCCCGGCGCATCGCGCAGCACCGCCTGGATGGCGACGATCAGCTCGGGCGCCGAGGTGCCGAAGGCGACGACCGTCAGCCCGACCAGAACCGCCGGTATGCCCAGCCGCAGGCTGACATTCACCGCCCCCTTGACCAGCGCATCGCCGGCCAGCAGCAGGATGCCCAGCCCCAGCCCCACGAAGGTCAGATCAAGGATCACGCGGCTACCCGCGCTTGCAGTCGCAGCTGTCCTGCCCGATCAGGAAGCGCCCGCAGCGGCTGCACTTCTTCGGTTTCGCAAGCTTGTCGGTGCGCCTCAGCCCCCCGATGCGCGGCAGGCGCAGGCGCAGCTTGCCGAACATGCCC
Source organism: Hyphomicrobiales bacterium (assembly GCA_003558415.1). GTDB lineage: Bacteria > Pseudomonadota > Alphaproteobacteria > Rhodobacterales > Rhodobacteraceae > Alkalilacustris. The sequence continues at coordinate 1,708 of PWLT01000182.1, read as the reverse complement.
AGCACCAGCATGACGATCAGGAACAGGCTGACGATCTTGAGGATCATGACCTAGAGCCCATACCGTGCCCAGAGCGCCCTGTCCTCGACCCCCGCGAAGGCATCCGCGACGATCTGTGCGCCCAGCCGCTGGAAGAACGGCCGGCGCAGCGAATAGGGCACCAGCTTGACCTTGTCGCCGTAGATCTCCTTCATCTTCGGCACCAGATGCGCGGTGCCGTCCGCAAGACCAAGTTCGACGGCGGCCTTGCCGATCCAGATGTCGCCCTCGAACAGCTCGTCGCCGCCCTTGAGCCGCGCACCGCGGCGTTCGCGCACATGATCCTTGAAGCTCTCATGGATCTGCTCCAGCAGGACGTTGAGGCGTTTTACGTCCTCCTTCTTCTCGGGCTGGAACGGGTCGAGCAGGGTCTTGGAGCGCCCGGCGGTGTGCACGCGCCGCTCGACGCCGTGAGTCTCGATCAGCCCGTGGAAGCCGAAACCTGCGGACACCACGCCGATGGAGCCGATGATCGAGCTGGAGTCGAGCCAGATGTGGTCGGCCGCCGTGGCCAGCCAGTAGCCGCCCGAGGCCGCGACATCCTCGACAAAGGCATGAACTGGCAGCGATTTCTCGTCGGCCAGTCGGCGAATGCGCGCCGCGATGAGCGCCGATTGCGCCGCCGAGCCGCCCGGTGAATTGATCACCAGAGCCACCGCGCGCGGCTTGCCGCGGGTGAAGGCGCGTTCGATCACCGGCTCGAGCGTGGCGTCGTTGAGCACCGTGCCCATCCGCCCGCCCGTGGCGATCGTGCCGGTCAGCCGCACCACGGAAACCACCGGGTCGGCCTTCATGAAGGGAATGAAACGTTTCATCCTGCGCCATTTAGGCCGTCCGGCGGGTCGCAACAAGCCGCGCGTCGCAGCGTTTATTGCTGCTGTTGCGCGGCTGCCCGTGGACCGCCGCGCTGCGGCGTGCTCAGATGGCGGTACCCGGAGCGGGCCGGAGGCACCATGATCGACAAGCTGGAGATGTTCATCGCGCTGGCCAATGAGCGCCATTTCGGGCGCGCGGCCGAAAGCTGCGGCGTCACGCAGCCCAGCCTGTCATCGGCGATCAAGCAGCTCGAGGAGCAGCTCGGCGTGCAGCTCGTGCGGCGCGGCACGCGGTTTCAGGGGCTCACCCCCGAGGGCCAGCGCGTGCTTGACTGGGCGCGGCGCATTGTCTCGGATACGCGCACCATGCGCGAGGAGATGCGCGCTGCGCGCGCCGGGCTTACGGGCACATTGCGTCTGGGCGTGGTGCCCACGGCGCTGCCGATGGTGGTCGATCTGATCGATCCCTTCGCGCGGCGTCATCCCAAGGTCCGGGTCGCGATCCTGTCGCGCACCTCGATCGAGATCCTGCACCAGATCGAGGCGCTGGAGCTGGATGCGGGCATCTCCTATCTGGCTAATGAGCCGCTGGGGTGCGTGACGACCGTGCCGCTGTTCGAGGAAAGCTATCGCCTGCTCGTGCATGCCGACAATCCGGTGGCGGGGGCCGGGTCGGTCAGCTGGGCCGAGGTGGCACGCCAGCCGTTGTGTCTGCTGACCGAGGACATGCAGAACCGGCGTATCATCAATGCACTGATGGCCGAGGAAGGCGCCGTGCCCGCCCCGACGGTGGAATCGAACTCGATCGTCGTGCTGGTCAGCCATGTGATGACCGGCAACTGGGCCAGTGTCGT
>PWLT01000305.1 GCA_003558415.1 Hyphomicrobiales bacterium | reverse complement strand
CGGATTGGCACGGTTCCTGCATATGGATCCGTGAACCAGCAATTGCGAGGCACGCATGTCATCCATGAAGATTATCTGTCCCAACGGACATCTCGGTTTCGCGCCGCTCAAGCCCGACAGCTTCCACCGCGGTGTCGAGGCCGGCCCTGACTACATCGCCGCCGATTCGGGCAGCGATGATATCGGCCCGGTGCCGCTGGGCAGCGACACCTGCGCGAGCCCCAAGGCATGGCAGGAGCACGATCTCGAAGAGATGCTGCTCGCCGCGCGGCGCATCAAGGTGCCGATGATCATCGGCTCGGCGGGGGATACCGGCTCCAACAGCCGGGTGGACATGTATGTGCAGATCATCCGCGACCTGGCCGCAAAGCACGACCTGGCCCCGTTCAAGCTGGGCTGGTTCTACTCCGAGGTCGATCGCGAGCTGATCCGCGCGAAGATCCGCAGCGGCTCCGCGATCGCGGGGCTCGACGCGCGCGACGATCTTACCGAGGCCGAGCTCGACGCCACCGAGCGCGTCGTCGCCATGGCCGGGGTGCATCCCTATCTGGAACTGCTCAAGGCGGGCTGCGACGTGATCATCGGGGGGCGCTCCTCCGACAGCGCCATCTTCGCCGCCGCGGCGCTGCATCGCGGCTTTCCCGAGGCGCAGTCCTACTATCTGGGCAAGGTTCTGGAATGCGCCAGTTTCTGCGCCGAACCCTATGGCGCCAAGGAAACCGTTCTGGGCGAGATCACGCCCGATCACGTCGAGGTCACCGCGATGCATCCCGAGCAGCGCTGCACCATCGCCTCGGTCGCCGGGCACGCCATGTATGAGCGCTCCAACCCCTTCCACGAGTTCGTTGCGGGCGGCATGCTGGACATGACCGACTGCCATTACGAGCAGGTGGCCGACAAGACCACCCGCGTGACCGGCATGAAGTTCGACCCCGCGCCCGAGTTCCGGGTGAAGCTGGAGGGCTCCGGCAAGCTCGGCGAGCGTTTCATCGGCATGGCGGGCATCCGCGACCCCTACACCATCGCCAATGTCGATGCGGTGATCGAATGGGCGCGCGAGCAGACGCGGGAGCGATTCGGCCCCGACGGCTGGGAGTTGCATTATTCGGTCTTCGGCCGCGACGGGGTGATGGGCGCGATGGAGCCGCTGCGCGAGTCTCCCGGCCACGAGCTGTGCGTGGTGGTGCAGGGCGTGGCCCCGACGCTGGAGATGGCCGAAGAGGTCGCCATGACCGGCACGCGCCAGATGTTCTACGCCCGGCTGCCCGATGTGAAGGGCACCGCAGGCGGCGTGTCCTTCGTGCTCGACGAGGTGCTGCGCGCCAGCCCCGCCTATCGCTGGACGCTCAACCACACTATGGCGGTGGACGATCCGATGGAGCTGTTCCCCACCCACACCGAAACCGTCGGCGCAAAGGTGCATGCATGACACAGCGCAGGAAGCTGGCCGATCTGGCCAAGACGATCCGCTCCAAGAACGCGGGCACCGACAAGATCACCTTCGACGTGATCTTTCGCGAGCGCGACACCTACGAGATGGTCAAGCGCTCGGGCGCGCTCTCCCGCGCGAGCGTCTGTGCGACGCTTGGCATCGACGCCGCCCGGCTGAGCGATTTCGTCGAATACGATCCGGGCTATGCGATCAAGTTCACCGTGCTGCGCGAGCGGCCCTCGGGCAGCCCGGGCGATGGCGACATCTTCGGCGCGCAGCAATACGCGCCGTTTCTGGATCTCGAGGTGGATATCGGCAACTGAGCCCCGCAGGCGTCGGCGGGCGGCTCAGGCGCGCCCCGCCGATGCCGAGAGCGTGAGCGCATCCACGCCCAGCGTCGCCAGCGCCTGCGACCATTTCGCGCCGTCATCGGCGGCAAAGACCAGATCCGGGGTGGCATCGCAGGTCAGCCAGCCGTTCTGCATCAGCTCCTGCTCAAGCTGCCCCGGCCCCCAACCGGCATAGCCCAGCATCAGCATTGCCTGCCGCGGCCCGCCACCGCCGGCCAGCGCCTCCAGCACGTCTAGCGTCGCGGTCATGGCGAAATCATCGTTCACATGCAGGGTGCTGCCCTCGGTCCCGTAATCGGGCGTGTGCAGCACGAACCCGCGCCCCGTCTCCACCGGGCCGCCGAAATGCACCCCCATTTCGGCACAGCCGGGACCGGGCTCGATGGAGAGCTGCTCCAGCATGTCGCGAAAGCTCACCCCGCTGGCCGGCTTGTTGACGATCAGCCCGAGCGTTTCGTCACCGGAATGCGCACAGACAAAGACGACGCTGCCCTCGAATCGCGGATCGCCCATGCCGGGCATGGCGATCAGGAGCTTGCCCTGAAGTTGAAGCGTGTCATGCGACTCGTCCATCCCCCTACAAGAGAGCCCCGCGCGCGGCGATGCAAGTGTCCCCTTGGCCGCAGTCGCGGGAGTTCTCTCCAATGTGACTTTGCATACCGCGCCGCATGGTCAAGATTGCCGCCATGAAACGCCCAGCGCACTGCACAGCCGCGGCTCTCGCCGCGATGCTCCTCTCGGCCCCGGCAGCGATTGCTCAGCCGCCCAACGGCGCCGATGTGGTCTCAGGCGAAATCCGCCCCGGATGGCGCACCGCCGATGGCACCCACATGGCCGCGCTGCATCTGCGTCTGGCCGATGGCTGGAAAACCTACTGGCGCGCACCGGGCGATGCGGGCATTCCGCCGCGATTCGACTGGCGGGGTTCTGACAACATTACGGCCGTGACGATGCACTGGCCGCGCCCGGTGGCGTTCAGGCAACTGGGCACGCGCAGCATCGGCTACACCGGCGAGCTGGTGCTGCCGCTGGAATTCACGCTGAACGACCAGGATTCGTCGGCGCGCGTCTCGGCCACGGTCGAGATCGGCGTGTGCGAAGATGTCTGCATCCCCGTCTCGCTGGAAATCGAGGGCGATTTGCCACGCGCGGGCACGAGCGATCCGGTGATCGTGGAGGCGCTGGCGCAGAGGCCCGAGAGCGGCCACAGCGCCGGGCTGCGCACCGTCGACTGCGCGATCGAGCCTGTCTCCGACGGGTTGCGGGTCACCGCGAGCATAGACGGCCCGGCACTGGGGCGCGACGAGGTCGCCATCTTCGAACTTTCCGATCGCAGCATCTGGATCTCGGAGGCCAGCAGCCAGCGCGAGGGCAGCCGCCTGACCACCAGCGCCGAGATGGTGCCCGAGAGCGGCGCGCCCTTTGCGCTGGACCGCTCCTCGGTGCGAATCACCATCCTCGGCGACGAGCGCGCCGCGGAACTGCGCGGCTGCCCCTCCGG
>PWLT01000465.1 GCA_003558415.1 Hyphomicrobiales bacterium | reverse complement strand
GGCACTGTCGAGATACCAGCCCAGATGCTTGCGCGCGACGCGCAGCCCCAGCGGGATGCCGTAAAAGGTAAGCATGGCCTCGTAATGCCCTGCCACCATGTCAAAAAATGCCTGCCCGGTGGGGATCTCGGGCGGCGCTGTGCCGCCCATGGCGGCGGCGATCCGGCCCGGCAGCCAGGGCCGGCCCTGCGCGCCGCGCCCGATCATGATCCCCGCCGCGCCCGAGGCCGCGAGCGCCGCGCGCGCCCCCGCTTCGTCCGTGATGTCGCCATTGGCAATGACCGGAATGCCCACCGCCGCGCGCACCGCGCCGATGGCGTGCCAATCCGCCCGGCCCTTGTAGAACTGGCAGCGCGTGCGGCCATGCACGGTAATCATGGCCACCCCGGCGGCTTCTGCGCGGCGCGCCAGATGCGCGGCGTTGAGCGAGTCCTCGTCCCATCCCAGCCGCATCTTGAGCGTTACCGGCACACGCACCGCTCCCACCACCGCCTCGATCAGGGCGAGCGCCCGATCGGGCTCGCGCATCAGGGCCGAGCCGGACTGCCCGCCGGTAACCTTCTTGGCCGGGCAGCCCATGTTGATGTCGATGATCCGCGCGCCATTGGCCTCGGCCATGCGCGCGGCCTCGGCCATCCAGTAGGGCGCGCGCCCGGCGAGCTGAACGGCGGTGCGCGCATCGTCAAAGCCCAGTTCGGCGCGCGCGCGCGCCAGCGGGCGGCCCTGAACCACTTCCTGGCTCGCGACCATCTCGGAGACGACCCAGCCCGCGCCGAAGCGCGCCACCAATTGGCGGAAGGGCCGATCGGTGATGCCCGCCATCGGCGCCAGCGCCACCGGCGGATCCAGCCTCAGCCCTTCGAGAACGACGGTCAAAATGCCCAATCCTTGTGCAACCCGCCCCTTAACTAGAACCGCAGGGGCGGCGATGCAAACGCGCCGCCCCTCCATCGCCCGTCGCGCACGCAACTGCCCGTTTTTTGTGCAGTCATGGGCAAGATTGCCAAAGCATTGTCAGCGCGGGGTGCTTGTCCTAGACAAGCGCGAGCCTCACCACGGGAGCCCCAGCCATGACCACCGCCGCCATCATCCTCGCCGCCGGACGCGGAGAGCGCGCGGGCGGCGAGCTTCCCAAGCAGTGGTGCATGCTGGCGGGAAGGCCGGTTGTCGCGTATGCGCTTGACGCCTTCCGACGCGCCGGGCTCGCACCGATCCTGCTGGTGATCCGGCCCGAGGACACCCCGCGGGCGCGAGCGCTGCTGAGCGAAGCTGTGGAGACCGTATCAGGCGGTGAGACGCGCGCGCAATCGGTGCGCAATGGGCTCGAGGCGCTGGCCGGGCGCGGCATCGAGCGGGTGCTGATCCATGACGGGGCGCGCCCGCTTGTCAGCGCCGCGCTGATCGCGCGTGTGCGCGAAGGGCTGGAACACGCCCCCGGCGCGGCCCCGGCCCTGCCGGTCAGCGACGCGCTGTGGCTGGGCGCCGAGGGCCGCGTCGAGGCGGCGGTGCCGCGCGCCGGGCTGTTTCGCGCGCAGACCCCGCAGGGCTTCGACTATGCGGCAATCCGCGCGGCCCATCGCCGCCAGAGCGAGGATGCCGCCGACGATGTCGAGATCGCGCTGGCCGCCGGGCTTGACGTGCGCATCGTCGAAGGGGATGAGGACAACATCAAGCTCACATGGCCGGTCGATTTCGCCCGTGCCGAGCGCATCATCGGGGGGGCTGCGATGGATGTCCGCGCGGGCTCGGGCTATGACGTGCATCGTTTCGGCCCCGGCGAGGCGGTGACGCTGTGCGGAGTCACGATTGCGCATGAGCGCGCGCTCGAGGGGCATTCCGACGCCGATGTCGGGATGCATGCGCTCACGGATGCGATCTATGGCGCCCTCGCCGAGGGGGATATCGGGCGGCATTTCCCGCCAGGCGAGGAACGCTGGAAGAATGCGGCCAGCGACATCTTCCTCGAACATGCCGCCGCGCGGATGCGCGCGCGCGGCTTCGCCCTGACCAGCGCCGATGTCACGCTGATCTGCGAGACCCCCAAGATCGCCCCGCATGCCGAAGCCATGCGCAGGCGGCTGGCCGCCATTCTCGACGTTGAAACAAGCCGCGTGAGCGTCAAGGCCACCACCAGCGAGGGGCTGGGTTTCACCGGCCGCAAGGAGGGGATCGCCGCCATGGCCTCGGTCACACTGGTGGCGCAGTGACGCCCGCGCGCGCCATCGCCACCTTCGCCGGCGTCGGGCTGCTGCGCCCCGCCCCCGGCACATGGGGCACGCTGGCGGCGCTGCCGGTGGCCTGGGCGATCCATACGCTGGGGGGCTTCGCGGCGCTGCTGCTGGCCACCGTGGCGGTCTTTGCGCTGGGCTGGTGGGCGACCGAGCGGGAGACCGAAGGGAAGGCCGACAAGGACCCCTCGGAGATCGTCATCGACGAGGTGGCGGGCATGTGGGTGGCGCTGTGGCCGGTTTCGCTCGGCGCGAGCCTGCAAGGCGTGGATGTGCTGGCGCTCTGGCCCGGCTGGGTCGTGGCCTTTCTGGCCTTCCGCTTCTTCGACATCACCAAGCTCGGCCCGGTGGGCTGGGCCGACCGGCGCCACGATCCGCTTGGGGTAATGCTCGACGATGTGATCGCGGGCGTCTTCGCGGCGCTGGTGGTGATCGTGGCGGCCGTCGTTGCGCACGGGCTGCTGGGCGCATGAGCGCGGTGGTGGCGGATCTGCTGGAGGCGGCGCGCGCGGCGGGGCGGCGCATCGCCACCGCCGAGAGCTGCACCGGCGGGCTGATCGCCGCGGCGCTGACCGATGTGGCGGGCTCCTCCGATGTATTCGAGCGCGGTTTCGTCACCTATTCCAACGCGGCCAAGCAGGAGATGCTGGGCGTGCGCGCCGAGACGCTGTCCGCGCACGGCGCCGTCTCCGAGGCGGTCGCGCGCGAGATGGCCGAGGGGGCGCTGGCGCGCTCGCATGCCGCGCTGGCCGTGGCGGTGACAGGGATTGCCGGGCCGGGCGGCTCCGAACACAAGCCCGAGGGCCGGGTGTGCTTCGCGCTTGCCGGCACCGATGCGCCGACGCGCTGCGAGTCGGTCGAGTTCGGCGCGCTTGGCCGCGAGCGGGTGCGCCGCGCCAGCGTCGAGCACGCGCTGGCGATGCTGCGGGCGGCGCTGTAGAGCGGATCGCGATCGCCACGATTCACGGAACCCCTCGATCCGGATAAGGAATTGAAGCCGGACAACCGTTATACGCTTCAAGACGCGGAGCGATCAGCGTGAATCCCACTCGCGCCAGGGGAAGG
>PWLT01000285.1 GCA_003558415.1 Hyphomicrobiales bacterium | reverse complement strand
TTCGTGCAGATGCTCGAGCGGCTGGCGGTCTCGACCCGCCCGGCACCGCCCACAGCCGAGGAACTGGCGGGCAGCACCTGGGTCGCGGAGCGGGTGATCGACGGCTTCGGCGCGCCGGGTGATCCCGAGCGGCTGGGCGGCGTCGCGGGCGAGGCGCTGGCCGAGGGCCGGGTTTCGAAAAGCCTGCCCCCGGGGGTCTATGGAAGCGACGAGCGACGCATCGCGCTCAACGTCACCGGCCCGGAGCGCGAGCTTGCAGCCAGCACCTGGCCCGCGCGGGTCAACGTTGAAGGTGTGCAGGGCGAGCGCGAGACGATGCTCAAGGGGGCGTTTCTGGGGGCGGCGGTGCTGTTGCTTCTGGCCGATGTGATCGCCTCGCTGTGGATCACCGGGCGGATGCGCGCCACGGGCATGGGCCGTGCGGCGCGCACGGCGGCCCTGGCGGGCGCCGCGATGGTCGCGGGGCTCGGCCTCCTGGTGGGGGGGGCGGGCAGCGCTCTGGCAGAGGGCCCCTCCGATGACCGGCTGGCCATTCAGGCGACATCCGAGGTGGTGCTGGCGCATGTCATCACCGGCGATCCGCGCATCGACGAGGTGGCCGAGGCCGGGCTGCGCGGGCTGTCGCGCCGGCTCTATGAGCGCACCTCGGTCGAGCCTGCCGAGCCCATCGGAATCAACCTGGAGAATGACGAGCTTGCCTTTTTCCCGATGATCTACTGGCCGATCACCGAGGACCAGCCGCAACCCTCGGACGCGGCCTATGCCAAGCTCAATCGCTATCTGCGCTCGGGCGGGATGATCCTGTTCGACACCCGTGATGCCGATATTGCGGAATTCGGCTTCTCCTCGCCGACCGGGCGGCGGCTGCAGGAACTCGCGCGCCCGCTCGACGTGCCGCCGCTGGAGCCGGTGCCCGAGGATCATGTCCTCAGCCGCACCTTCTACCTGCTGCAGGACTATCCGGGCCGCCACAACGGCGATGTCTGGGTCGAGGCCGCACCGCCCGATGCCGAGCAGGCCGAGGGGATGCCGTTTCGCAATCTCAATGACGGGGTCACCCCGGTGGTGATCGGCGGCAATGACTGGGCATCGGCCTGGGCGGTGAATGCAAGCGGGCAGCCCATGATCACCATCGGCCGGGGTCAGGGTGGCGCGCGCCAGCGCGAGATCGCCTACCGCTTCGGGATCAATCTTGTGATGCATGTGCTGACCGGCAACTACAAATCCGACCAGGTGCATGTTCCCGCGCTCCTCGAACGGCTGGGACAATAGCGCATGGTACCGGGCGACATCATCCTCGACCCCCTGCTGCCGTGGCTGGCGCTCTACGCCGCCGCCGGGCTGGCGCTCGCGTTGCTTGCGCTGGCGCTGTGGCGCGGCCTGTCCGGCTGGTGGCTGCGCGGGCTGAGCCTGGCGGCACTGCTCGCGGCGCTTGCCAACCCCTCGCTGCAGAGCGAGGAGCGCGACCCGCTGGCAGATATCTTGATCATGGTGGTGGACGAATCCGCCTCCAACCGCATCTCCACGCGCCCCGAACAGACCGAATTGGCGGTGGAGCATGTCACCGACGAGATCGCCGAGATCGACAACATGGAGCTGCGTACCGTGCGGCTGGGCGACGGGGAGGACAATCGCGGCACGCTGATGATGAACGCGCTTGCCGCCGCGCTGGCCGAGGAGCCGCGCGAGCGCATCGCGGGGGCGATCCTGGTCACCGACGGGCGCATCCACGACCTCGACATCGCCCCCGACATGCCCGCGCCGCTGCATGCGCTGATCACCGGCGAGGAAGACGACTGGGACCGCCGGGTCATCGTGCGCAACGCGCCCGCCTTTGCCATCATCGGCGAGCCCGTGACGCTGAACATCGAGGTCGAGGATCAGGGCGCCGTGCCCGCCGATGAGGCCGGCAGCGCGCGGCTGTCGCTGTCGCTCAACGGTGAGCAGGCGCAGGCGGTCACCGTTCCCGTGGGCGAGGAACTGGAGCTTCCCGTCGAGCTGGAGCGCGGCGGTACAAATGTCCTGCAGATCGAGGTGGCCGAGGGCGAGGGCGAGCTGACCACGCGCAACAATGCGGCGGTGGTGCAGATCGAGGGGGTGCGCGACCGGCTGTCGGTGCTTCTGGTGTCGGGCGAGCCGCATGCGGGACAGCGCACCTGGCGCAACCTGCTCAAGTCGGACTCCGCCGTGGATCTCGTGCATTTCACCATCCTGCGCCCGCCCGACAAGTATGACAGCGCCTCGGTGTCCGAGCTGTCGCTGATCGCCTTTCCCACGCGCGAGCTCTTCGTGGACAAGATCGAGGAATTCGACCTGATCATCTTCGACCGCTACCGCCGCCGCGGGATCCTTCCGGCGAGCTATTTCGACAATGTGCGCCGCTATGTCGAGGGCGGTGGCGCGGTCATGGTAGCCAGCGGCCCGGAATTCGCCGGGGTGGACAGCATCGCGCGCTCGCCGCTGGGCGAGGCGCTGCCGGCGAGCCCGACCGCGCGTGTGCTCGAGGAGGGATTCATCCCGCGTATCAGCGAGCTGGGCGCGCGCCACCCGGTCACCGAGGGGCTGGAGCAGTACGCCCCCGCCGCGGCTGACGACTCCGACGAACCCGGCTGGGGACGCTGGTTCCGGCTCATCGAGATGGATCCGCGCAGCGGCGATACGGTGCTCCACGGCCCCGACGACCGCCCCGTGCTGATGCTCGACCGGGTGGGCGAGGGGCGCGTGGCGCTGCTGGCCTCGGACCACGCCTGGCTGTGGGATCGCGGCTATGAGGGGGGCGGGCCGCAGCTCGAACTGTTGCGCCGCCTCGCCCACTGGATGATGGGGGAGCCCGATCTGGAGGAGGAGGCGCTCACCGCCTCGGCCGATGGCCAGCGCATCACCGTCACCCGCCGCACGCTGGAGGAAGGCGCGCGCAGCGTCGAGATCACCGACCCCGATGGCGAGACGGTCGAGATCGAACTGAGCGAGGAGCGCCCGGGGCGCTATACGGCGCAGTGGGACGCGCCCGAGATCGGGCTCTACCGTGTGAGTGACGGCGACCTCGACGCCGTGGTGGCGCTTGGTCCCAGTTCCCCGCGCGAATTTGAACAGATCGTTGCGACCACCGAGGAGGTCGCCCCCTTCGTGCAGGCCACGCGCGGAGGTGTGCGACGTATCGAGGACGGGCTGCCCGATATCCGCACCGTGCGCGAGGACCGCGCGGCGGCCGGGCGCGGCTGGATCGGGGTGACCCCGCGCGGCGCTCATCTGACCACCGACCTGCGGGTGAGCGCGCTCATGCCCGCATGGCTCTGGCTGCTGC
>PWLT01000450.1 GCA_003558415.1 Hyphomicrobiales bacterium | reverse complement strand
GCGCCGCCCGGCGTCGTCTACTACTTCTCCCCGGATCGAAAGGGCGAGCATCCGCGCGGTCATCTCGCGAACTCGGCGGGCATCCTGCAGGCCGACGCTTATGCCGGCTTCAAGGAGCTCTATGAGAAGCGCGCGGACGGCACGCAGCAGTTCGGCGAGGCGGCCTGCTGGGCCCATCTGCGGCGCGACTTCCATGACGTGTGGACGGCCGACAAATCCCCGATCGCGCGCGAGGCTCTCGACCGTATCGGGAAGCTCTATGACATCGAGCGCGAGATCGCCGGGCAGTCGGCGGACGTGCGGCTTGCAGCCCGCAAAAAACACAGCGCCGAGAAGGTCGCAGCCTTCAGGACCTGGGCCGAGCAGCAGCTCACCCGCATCCCCGGCAAGAGCGATCTCGCCAAGGCCTTCCGCTATGCCCTGAACCGGTGGTCATCCTTCACGCTCTTCCTCGAGGATGGCCGCATCGCCATCGACAACAACGTGGCCGAGCGCGCCATGCGCCCGATCGGGAAGCGTGTTTCATTGTGCACCCCATATTCAAGTATCTGTAAACATTGGAAGCGTGTCCGCGTCGACGGTGCGACACGGGCGACCTTTCCGGGCCGCTGCAGTTCTGACCGGCTCCGACGCCAGGTCGTCAGCACGGATTTGATAGGGCGCGCCGGATACAACCTGCACCGCCGGAAGAATGCCGGATTTGATGAGGCGCCTTATGACGTGGTTTGTGACGCCTAACGCCTTTGCCGTCTCGGTCATGGTGAGCCATTCGCCATCTTTTTCAGCGGATCGATAGGCATGGATACCGCGAACGCGCCGAACGGATGCGACGCGGTGCGCGGTCCAAGTTTTGCCTTGCCCGGTAGGCAAGCCCATCCGATTAAGCGACGCGGCGATATGCTCGTCAGACCAACGGCCAGCCATGCTGCGCATCACGGCCAACGCATCATCAGCTGTCGCGCAACCGTGCTCCCCAGTTCGAGGTTTGCGAACGCGAACCTCTGAATGCTGGCCGCCCCGCCAGTGGATCGTGAGAACGACGTCGCGCACCGTGTCATCAACGTCGACGATGACGTCGGCAATCAATGTCCGTAGCAACTGCTGACGGGCACGCATCGTCACATTGGGAGCATTCCAGGCTGCAGACAGGTTTTCCGCCATGTTGGCGAAAGCGCATGGATCAACCTCGATGGTCGATGAGTTGTTAGTCGGCTGGCGTGCTTCCAGATCTCGCACACGGTGCAACGTGACCTCCCAGTTTTTCTCCAACTGGGCGGCGATCAGGCGATTGTCAGGATCACAGGCAGCGTAGCGACGCTCAGCGAGATTGGCCTCGTAACGGGCCTGCTGAAGTTCCAGATCGAGGATCTGGCGTTGATCATCTTGTCGTTTCCGGTGCATCCGCTCCGCCTCGAACGCGGCCTCGATCGCCAAGGGTTCTACTGCGCGCAACAGTTCGCGCGCAACAGCCGCGTCCACCCGGGGGCCACCGAAGGTCATGCACCGGGGCAAACCCATCATCAGGTTGGGCTTGTCGCAGCGATAGACGGGCCGGCTTTGCGGATTTCCGGTATAGGCGACAGAAAGGCGCCGCCCGCACCGGGCACATGTCATCATGCCTGAGAGCAGCGCTCTGCCTCCTCGGCCTGATTTCACACCGCCGGCGCGGCCGTAGTTGTTCAGCGCCAACTGTTTCTGGTTTCGTTCGTAATCGTCCCAGCTGATATATCCCTCGTGATGATCCTTGATAAACACGTCCCAGGTTCCGGCCGGCTTGCCGTGGCCATAGCTCCGTCTGGCGCGCCCATCGACGATGGAGGTCCGTTTCTCGCTTTTGCCGTAGACATAAACCCCTGCGTAAAAGGGGTTCTTGAGCACAGATATCACGTTGCGATAGCGGATCGGCAACCATTTGAAGTTGGTCATGCGCCCCTCGTCTGAAGGCCGAGGGAAGTGGATTTGGTCAGCCGTCATCGATAACAATACCTGGCGCGCGCTGCCAAGTTCACTGAAGCGGGCAAAGATAAGCCGGATAACCTCCTGCAAACGCAGATCAGGATCGAGCCCCAGACCCGCTTCGCGGTGCCAGATGTAACCGAACGGGACTGACAGGCGCAGCTCGCCCCGCCGCGCCTTTGCCTTGGCGGCATCAAGCATCCGCGTCCTGAGCACGCCGAGTTCGAACTCGCTGATGCTGCCTTTCATGCCCAGGAGCAGGCGGTCATTGGGCTGGCAGGGATTGTAGATGCCGTCGTGGTCGATAACACGGGCTTCGACGAGCCCGCACAATTCCAGAAGATGGTGCCAGTCCCGGCCATTTCGCGCGAGCCGCGACGCATCTTGGCACAAAACAGCGCCCACCTTGCCCGCGCACAACCGTGCCACCAGTCGATCAAAGCCAGGGCGCGCCACCGTTCCGCTCGCGGACCGCCCGAGATCGTCGTCAATAACCTCGACATCCATGAACCCGTGCTGACGTGCTATGTCGACAAGATCATATTGCCGGCGCTGGCTCTCCAGATTGGTCATGACCTGAGACTGTGTCGACTGGCGCACATAGACGATGGCCTTGCGCTTCAGCAGTTGTGTGGGGATCAATTCAACGCTGGTCATCGTCAAGTTCCTCCACGATGAGACCCGCCGCCTGCATCAGAAGCTGGGCAAGTGTGGTGATTGCACCCGCCCGCTCCACGTCGTTCATCCCGTCTACATTGCGGGGCTCGAACATCAGGCTCATCTGCCTGCCCGAGGTCGGTACCGGCGTGCCGTGCTGTCTCATCGACTTCCTCCCTTGCGATTCCAACTTCGCTTGGGGAGCTTGTGAGAACAGCAGCCTGCGTGACCAGTCGCTTGAGTTCCGACAGCGCCGCGAGATCAACCTGTGGCTGGCCAATGCTCATGTCGGCGCAGACGAGGGGATCCACCATCCAGCCAGGAAGCGAGACGACAACGCCAGACGGGCCTTCCACCTTGAGAAACTGTCCCGTCACTCGCTGCTCTACCCGCCGCACCGCGACCTTCAGACCGAAATAGGGATGCCAACGATAATGAACTTCCCGCTCTTCACCGACATGGGCAGAATGAACGGGCGATGGGCGTCGGGCGGAAAAACTGGCTGTTCGCCGGATCGGATACCGGCGGCGAAACCCTGGCGCGCGCGATGACGCTCATCGAGAGCGCGAAGATGAGCGGCCTTGATCCGCAAGCCTACCTCGCCGACGTTCTCGACCGTATCCACGATCATATGAGCAACCGTCTCGACGAGCTGCTGCCGTGGAACTGGACGCCCAAGTCGAAGATCATGC
>PWLT01000071.1 GCA_003558415.1 Hyphomicrobiales bacterium | reverse complement strand
CGTGTGCGCAGGTTTTTCTGCATCGTCCCGATCACGGCGAAGGCGTCCTTCAGGTGCCCGCGCTCGAGGGCCGAGAGCGTCTTGGGAGGAATGTGGTTGTCGGGGTGCTGCCCACTTTTGATCTGGTTCACCTGGTGGTGCGCGCGCAGGCTGAACAGGGTCTCGTAGGCGTCACACAGGTTGGCACCGGCGTCCCGGGCGATCACCCCGGCATGCACGGCGCCTGCCAGACGGTCCATGGTGTGCATGCCGGCCAGACCAGCCTGGAACGCATACACCTGGGCGAGGCTGGAGATCAGCAGCAGGCCCTGTTTCTTCACGTCGAGGGTATCGGCCTGCTCGCCAGTGGGAACCAGCACCAGCTGCCGGAAGAACCCGAGTGGGGGGGAGCGGCGCAGCGCATTGTGGGTCATCTGGGCGAGGAACGCAGGCTGTCCGCCCACCATCGACAGCACCTCGGACCGCAGTGGATTGAACAGCTCCGCGTCGCCGTAGACGACGCGGAGGTCGAAATAGTGGGCGGCCAGCATCGCCCGCTTCAGATCCGGGTTGTAAGTGACCCGGCTGAATTCCTTGCGCCAGCCGCTGACACTCTGCCGCCAGTCGCTGTTGCGCGGGCTGACGCCGCCCGGGCAGTGAGGAAGCCCGCAGGCATCCAGTCCGTCGGTGACGAACTCGGCCATTCGGACGAAGTAGGCGTCGACGTCTTCGTCGGGCGGATCCGCATAGATCAGAGCGTTGTCCTGATCGGTGTGCACGGTCTGCTCACGTCGCCCCTGGGACCCGCAGGCCAGCCAGGCATAGGGGACCGGCGGGGCGCCGAAGCGTGCCTCCGCGAGCTTCAGCAGGCGGCGGGTCAGCGCGTCGATCACGGCTGTCACCGCCTGACCGAGGTGAAACGCGGTGGCGCCGGACTGCACCAGCTGGATCTGCAGTTCCGGCAGCGACTGCGCGACGCGGCTCAGTGATTCAACCGATTCGCAGCGTCGGATGTCGCGGACGAGGTACACCGCGTTGGTGCCCTGGTGCCGGATCAGGTCGGTGGTCGAAATCAGGCCGACGGGTTGCTGGCCGGACACGACCGGGAGATGGTGGATGTCCTGGCGGGACATCAGCAGCAGCGCCTCGAACGCGGGCGTCTCCCGTGTAACCGTCTGCAGACGGCTGCTCATGATGTTGCCCACCGGTTCCTGACGGGAGCGTCCCGCCGCCAGGCAGCGTTTGCGGAGATCGTGGTCGGTGACGATGCCCACCAGTTCGTCGCCGGACATCACCAGCAATGCGGACACCTCCTGCTCCGTCATGCGTTCCGCGGCTGCCCGGATGGTGGCATCAGGGGTGATCGTGATCGGAGGGCGGGTGACCAGTTCGCCCACGGACACGGTGAGAACGCTGTCACCGCGGCTGCCGCCCCTCTGCAGCGCGGCGATCGCCTGTTCGGTCGGGCGGCGGCTGGCCCGGTCGAAACGCTCCGCGAATGCAGGATGCTGCCGGCGCAGTTCCATCGCTTCCGACCCCGGCAGCAGGTAGAACAGGGCATCCTCGACCACCCGTCCCGTGACCGGGTTCAGCGGATCCGCGTTCTCCGGAACGGCGAAGATGTCGCTTTCGCCGAGCTTGTCCAGGAGTTCGTCGTGGGAGTCCCGCAGATCCACCGCGCCGGCGCGAACCAGCCAGAGATCGGCGCCCTGGGAGTCTTCTGGCGGGAAACGGCTGCCACGGCGCAGGTAGCGCACGTTCAGCGATTTCGGCAGACGATCCAGTACGGGCTCCGGAAGCACGGTGTAGTCCGGGCTTGTGAGGAGGAAGTCGCGGATCTCCTGAAGTTCAGCGTCCATAACTGCATCCATACCCCATATCGGGTACGCGTGGCAACGCTGCACTGCACCAAAAAATGACCCAAAAACAGTTTGTTAACGCCCCTTTTGGGGCAAAAAAAGGCCCGCCTTGCGGCGGGCCTGAAAAGGTCTGGCAGACCCTGGTTCCGGACTAGGTGCTGATGCGCGGGACGCGAACCTCCTCGACCAGGTGCTGGATGTGCTCCGGCGGAGCCTTGGTGATCTTCATCACCAGGAAGGCCGCGATGAAGTTCAGGATCGCACCGATCACGCCGAAGCCGGTCGGGTTGATGCCGAACAGCCAGTAGTCGGCGTTATCCGGGAACATGTTGGTGCCAGGCAGGAAGAACCAGCCCTTGAACAGGAAGATGTAGAGCAGGGTGCTTCCCAGGCCGACCAGCATGCCCACGATCGCGCCTTCCCGGTTCATCTTCTTCATGAAGATGCCCATCATGAGCACCGGGAACAGGCTGGCCGCCGCCAGACCGAAGGCCAGTGCGACCACCTCCGCCGCAAAGCCTGGTGGATTCAACCCGAGATAGCCGGCGAGCAGGATGGCTCCCGCCATCGCGATGCGCCCCGCCATCAATTCCCGTTTCTCCGATATCTTCGGCATGAACACGCCTTTCAGCAGGTCATGCGATATCGACGACGATATCGCCAGCAGCAGACCCGCCGCAGTCGACAACGCTGCCGCGATACCTCCCGCCGCGACCAGCGCGATCACCCAGTTTGGCAGACCGGCGATCTGCGGGTTGGCGAGCACCATGATGTCGCGGTCGATCCGGGTGAACTCGTTGCCTTCCCAGCCGAACTCCTCGCGCGCCATTTCCGCGAACTCGGTGTTGCGTTCGTTGTAGTACTGCAGGCGGCCGTCGTCGTTCTTGTCCTCCCAGCGCAGCAGACCGGTGCGCTCCCAGCGCAGCATCCAGTCCGGCCGCTCTTCGATCACCACGTTGCCTTGCGGATCGCCGACGGGACCCGGCTGTACCGTGTTGATGAAGTTGTACATGGCCATCGCACCCACGGCGGGGGCGGTGGTGTACAGGATGCCGATGAAGACCAGCGCCCAGCCGGCGGACTTGCGCGCGTCACGCACGCGAGGCACCGTGAAGAAACGGATGATCACGTGCGGCAGACCGGCGGTGCCGATCATCAGCGCCAGGGTCAGCAGGAACATGTTCAGCAGAGTCATGCCGGTGATCGACGTGTAGGCCGCGAAGCCCAGATCCATCAGCGTCTTGTCCAGCGCCTGCAGCAGATGGGTGTCCTCGCCGACCAGCGACGAACCCAGGCCGATCTGCGGGAACGCATGCCCGGTCAGCGCCAGGGAGATGAACACCGCAGGCACGGTGTAGGCGAAGATCATGATCACGTACTGCGCGATCTGGGTGTAGGTGATGCCCTTCATGCCGCCGAACACCGCGTAGATGAACACCACCACCATCCCTGAGATCAGGCCGACGGT
>PWLT01000282.1 GCA_003558415.1 Hyphomicrobiales bacterium | reverse complement strand
CGGCAAGCTGGGCACCGAGGACCGCGCGACGCTGCTGGAGGCGCTGCGCGCGCTGGCGGCCTCGCTGGACCACGACCCGGACCACGACCCGGACCACGACGATGTCTGACGCCGAGCTTGGCAGCCGGATCGAAGGCATCCGGCAACTGGGAAACGTGGTCCGCGCCATGACCGGGATCGCCGGCGCGCGCGCCCGCACCGCCCGCGCCCAGATCGCCGCGGTCGAGGACTATGCCGACAGCCTGGGCGATGCCCTCGCCCAGGCCATGGCCGGGGTCGCCGGAGATGCCCCCCCCACACCCGGCCGCCCGGCCGTGGTGGTGTTCTGCGCCGAGCAGGGCTTTGTCGGCGGATTCTCCGAGCGGGTGCTGGAGGCGGTGGAGACGGACGCGGCCGGCAGCGACCTGTTCCTGATCGGCAGCCGGGGCGCGGCCATCGCCGCCGGTCGCGGTCTCGTTCCGGTCTGGTCCGCCGCGATGCCCTCGCGCTCTGCCAGCCTGCCGAAATTCGCCGATCAGGTGCTGGCGTCGGTGTTTGCGCAAGCGGACCTGCGGCCGGTGTCGGTGGTCCATACGGTCTGGGCGCGGGGACAGGGGCAGGTGGAACGGCTGGCCCTGTTTCCGCTGGTGTCCCCACGGGACGCCCCGGAACAGGCCGCGCCCCTGGCGAATCTGCCTGCCGCCGATCTGGCGACGAGCCTGAGCCTCGACCGGCTGCACGCCTTGATGACCCGCGCGGCGCTCAGCGCCTTTGTCGCCGAGAACGAGGCGCGGATGGCCGCCATGGCCGCGGCCTCGCGCCAGATCGACGAGGAACTGGGCGTGCTCGAAGCCCTGGCGCGACGGATGCGGCAAGAGGCGATCACCTCCGAGATCATCGAAATCGCGTCGGGGGCCATGGCCGGGCGATGAGCGCGAGGCGCAAGCTGTCCCCCGGCTAACCTGGATCAGTCCGGCCCGAACCCGCCGCCTCTAGGCTGCTCCCAGCATGTCGCCCGAGGGAGCCGCCGATGCCGAGCGCCGAGAAACCCGGGTTCCGCTTCCCCTCCGCCTTCACCATCCTGTTCGCCCTGATCATCCTTGTCGCCGCGCTGACGTGGATCATCCCGGCGGGCCAGTACGAGCGGGTCCCCTCCGAGGCGCTGGGCCGCGACGTGCCGGTGGCGGGCAGCTTTGCTCCCGCCGATCCCAACCCGCAGGGGATCTTCGACGTCATCCTCGCGCCCATCGCCGGCTTCTACGATCCGCTGGAATACACGGCCAATGCCATCGACGTGTCGCTGTTCGTGCTGATCATCGGCGGCTTCATCGGGGTGGTGACGGCGACGGGCGCGATCGATGCCGGCATCGCGCGGGCCATGCTGCGCCTGAAGGGGCGCGAAAACTGGATGATCCCGATCCTGATGGCGCTGTTTGCGCTGGGCGGCACCACCTACGGCATGGCCGAGGAAACGCTGGCCTTCTACGTCCTGCTGATCCCGGTGATGATCGCCGCGAAATACGACGCGCTGACCGCGGTGGCCGTGATCCTGCTGGGCGCCGGGGTTGGGGTGCTGGGTTCGACGGTCAACGCCTTCTCGACGGTCATCGCCTCGGATGCGGCGGGGGTGAGCTTTGCCGACGGGCTGCTGCTGCGGCTGGCGATCCTGGCGGTGTGCTGGGTCGTCACGGTGGCCTTCGTGATGCGCTATGCCGCCCGCGTCCGGGCCGACCCCACCAAGTCGCTGGTCCATGACAGGAAGGCCGCGAACGAGGCGCATTTCCTGTCGGCGACAGCGGATCAGGAACAGCCGGACGGCGCCCCCTTCACCGGGCTGCACAAGGTCGTCCTGGTCCTGTTCGGGCTGACCTTTGGCGTGATGATCTGGGGCGTTTCCATCGGCGGCTGGTGGATGGCGGAAATGAGCGGCCTGTTCCTCGCCGCCGCCATCGTCATCGGCATTATCGCCCGGCTGGGCGAGGGAAAGCTGGTGGAGGCTTTTGTGAACGGCGCGCGCGATCTTCTGGGCGTGGCACTGATCATCGGGCTGGCGCGCGGGATCGTCGTGGTGATGGACGCCGGAATGATCACCGACACCATCCTGCATGCGGCCGAAACCAGCGTCGAGGGCCTGTCGCAGACCGCCTTCATCCTCGTGATCTACTGGATCGAGGTGGGCCTGTCGTTCTTCGTCCCCTCCACGTCGGGGCTGGCGGTGCTGTCGATGCCGATCCTTGCCCCCGTGGCCGATTTCGCGGGCGTGAAGCGCGAACTGGTGGTCACCGCCTTCGCCACCGCCAGCGGGATGGTCAACCTGGTCACGCCCACATCCGCGGTGGTCATGGGCGGGCTCGCCATCGGCCGCGTTCCCTATGAACGCTGGCTGCGCTTTGTCTGGCCGCTTCTGCTGGTCCTCACCGTCATCGTCATGGCCGCGCTCGCGCTGGCCGTCAACTTTGGAGGCGCCCCATGACCCTGACCTATGGCGTTCATTCCGAAGCGGGGCAGTTGCGCCGCGTCATGCTCCATCGTCCCGGCTCGGAAATGGCGCGGCTGACGCCGGCGAACGCCGAAAGCCTGCTGTTCGATGACGTGCTGTGGGTGAAACAGGCCCGCATCGACCACATGGCCTTTGTCGACGTCCTGCGCGAGCGCGGGGTCGAGGTGGTCCTGCTGCGTGAGATGCTGGAGGAGGTCGTCTCCGACCCCGAGGCCCGCCGCTGGCTGCTGGATGCCCGGATCAGCGACAATTCGGTCGGCGTGGGGTTGGCCGCCGACCTGCACGCCTGCCTGATGGAGCTGCCGGCCAATGCGCTGACGCATATCCTGATCGGCGGCATGAGCCGCAGCGAGCTGCCGATCCCGATGGCCGGCGTCGTGGCGCCGATGCTGCGCGAAGAAGATTTCCTGCTGCCGCCCATGCCCAACCAGATCTTCACGCGCGACAGTTCCTGCTGGATCTACGGCGGCGTGACGCTCAACCCGATGTTCTGGCCCGCCCGGCGGCTGGAGACGCTGAACCTCGCCGCGATCTATCGCTTCCACTCCGACTTCAGGGAGGCGGAGTTCCCGGTCTGGTATGGCGATCCGCTGGTCGATCATGGCCTTGCCACGCTGGAAGGGGGCGACGTGATGCCGATCGGCAATGCGACCGTGCTGATCGGCATGGGCGAGCGCACCACACCGCAGGCCGTGGGGCAGGTCGCGCAGGCGCTGTTCGCGGGCGGCGGGGCGGAGCGGGTGATCGCCTGCCAGTTCCCGCGGGCGCGCGCGTCGATGCATCTGGATACGGTGTTCACCTTCTGCGACCGCGATCTGGTGACGGTCTTTGCCG
>PWLT01000134.1 GCA_003558415.1 Hyphomicrobiales bacterium | reverse complement strand
GGGTGGCCATGCCCACCTGGGTGTTCACGTCGCCCGCGGTGGTCATGGTGCGCATGCCGGTCAGGAAGGTAAGCCCCTCGTCACCCTCCGGCAGCGGCACTGGGTCCCAGCGATACTGGCCTAGGCTGATCACGTCCGGATCCACATGCGGCGCCGATTTCCAGTAGGGCAGGTCGATCTTCTTGAAGCGGGTGGTGTGCTTGACCGAGGGGCGGATGCGGTAGCACCAGGTGCGCTCGTTCTGGCCACGCGGCGCGGTGAAGGGCGTGCCCGAAAGCTGCTCGGCATAGAGGCCGTAATTGCATTTCTGCGGGCTGTTCATGCCCTGCGGCAGCGCGCCGGGCAGGGCCTCGGTCTCGAAATCGTTGCCGAAGCCGGGCATGTAGCCTTCATGCGTGCCGGTGGTGCGGGCATCGCGGACCATCTCGCGCGGGGATGTCTGCTTGTTCATGGGTCTCCTCCTTCGGCTGACCGAACGCAAAGGGGAATCATGCACCGTGGATGCATGATTCCGTTGCCCTCATCAATATCGTTGCACGTGCAACGATGTCAAGCCCGCTCGGCCGCGCATCCGGCATTCGATGCCTGCGCGCAGGAACCCGCCGGCCACGGCGGGCAGGTTTCACCTTGACGCGGTCGTGGCAATTGCAATGATCGGCGCATGAAACAGGAGTTCGACCTCGACAGCTTCCTGCCCTATCAGCTTTCGGTGGCCTCATCGCGCGTCAGCCGCGCCTTTGCCGAGCGCTACAGACGCGATTTCGGGCTGAGCATCCCCGAATGGCGCGTGCTTGCCCATCTCGTGCAGGCGGGCGCGGTCAGCGTGCGCGAGATCCATGCGCGCGTCGATCTGGACAAGTCGCGCGTCAGCCGTGCCGCCGCGCGGCTCGAGGCGGCGGGCCATATCTCCAAGACCCCCGATCCCCAGGACGGGCGGCTGGTAAAGCTGGCACTGACCGACAGGGGCCGCGCCCTGGTCGAGCAGATCATCCCCGTGGCACTGCAGTACCAGGCCGAGCTCGAGGCACGGCTCGGCAATGAGGCCAATTCGCTGCGCCGCGCGCTGGCCAGACTGGAGGAGACGACATGACGATTGTGCTTTACGACTACTGGCGCTCCTCGGCGTCCTACCGGCTGCGCATCGCGCTGGGCCTTCTGGATCTGGCGCATGAGTCGGTGACGGTGAACCTGCTCGAAGGCGACCACCGCGCGCCCGAGAACTTGGCGCGCAACCCGCAGGGGCTGGTGCCGACGCTGGAGATCGACGGGCTGACGCTCACGCAGTCGGTGGCGATCATCGAATATCTCGACGAGACGCGCGGCGCCGGCTTCCTGCCCGCGGATGCCGAAGGCCGCGCGCGGGTGCGCGCGCTCACCCATGCCATCGCCATGGAGATCCACCCCGTGTGCAACCTCTCGGTGGCGCGCTACGCGGTGGAGAATTCGGACGGCGGAATCACCATGGAGGGCTGGATGCAGCACCATATCGGGCGCGGGCTGGCCGCCTTCGAGCGGATGCTCGATCACCCCGCTACCGGGCGCTATTGCCATGGCGACGCCGTGTCGATGGCCGATATCTGCCTCGTGCCGCAGATCTACAATGCCCGGCGCTGGGAGGTCGATCTGAGCGACATGCCGCGTGTTCGGGCGATTTCCCGGGCCCTTGACGAAATTCCGGCGGTGAGCGCAGCCCATCCTGACAATTTCAAACCCTGAGGGGAGCCACCATGACCGGACTCGTCATTCTCGGCGCTGCGCGCACCGCCATCGGCACCTTCGGCGGCGCGCTCGCCGCAACCCCGCCCATTGATCTGGGCACCATTGCCGCGCGCGCCGCGATGGAGCGCGCGGGTGTCGAGGGCGGGCACATCGGCCATGTCGTCTTCGGCCATGTCATCAATACCGAGCCGCGCGACATGTATCTCAGCCGCGTCGCGGCCATGCAGGCGGGCATCCCCGAGTCCACACCGGCGATGAACGTCAATCGGCTGTGCGGCTCGGGCGCGCAGGCGGTCGTCTCGGCCGCGCATGCACTGATGCTGGGTGACGCCGATTTCGCGCTCGCCGGCGGTGCCGAAAGCATGAGCCGCGCGCCGCATGCGCTGCAGGTCGCGCGTTTCGGCCAGAAGATGGGCGAGGCGCGCGCGCTCGACATGATGCTCGGCGCGCTCAACTGCCCCTTCGGCACCGGGCATATGGGGGTCACGGCCGAGAATGTCGCCGCCCGGCACGACATCTCGCGCGAGGATCAGGACGCCTTCGCGCTGGAAAGCCAGCGCCGCGCCGCGCGCGCCATTGCCGAGGGCCGCTTCGCCGATCAGATCGCGCCCGTGGAAGTCGCCACCCGCAAGGGCACGGTCGAGTTTGCGACCGATGAGCACCCCAAGGAAACCACGGCCCAAGGCCTCGCCGCGCTGCGCCCGGCCTTCCAGCGCGAGGGAAGTGTCACCGCCGGCAATGCCAGCGGCATCAATGACGGTGCGGCGGCGCTGGTGCTTGCGCGCGCTGAGGCCGCGCAGGCGGCGGGGCTGAGCCCACGCGCGCATCTTCTGGGCTATGCCCATGCCGGGGTGGAGCCCGAGGTGATGGGGCTGGGGCCGATCCCCGCCGTCAAGGCACTCTGCGCGCGCACGGGCCTTTCGGTGGAGGATTTCGACGTCATCGAATCGAACGAGGCCTTCGCCGCGCAGGCCATCGCGGTCAACCGCGCGCTGGGGCTGGACCCCGCGCGGGTCAATCCCAATGGCGGCGCCGTCGCGCTGGGCCATCCGGTCGGCGCCACCGGCGCGATCCTCACGGTCAAGGCGCTTTACGAGCTGGAGCGCAGCGGCGGGCGGCGCGCGCTGATCACCATGTGCATCGGCGGCGGGCAGGGCATCGCGCTGGCCATCGAGCGCGCCTGAGCCGCCCCGGCTCAGAGCCAGTCGCGCAGGATCGGGATCAGCGGCAGATCGGCAGGCGGCATCGGGTAGTCGCGCAGATCGCGCGGACGCACCCATTTGAGCGCCTGCGCCTCCAGCGGGCGCGGCTGGCCCTGCCACTTGCGGCAGGCAAAAAGCGGCATCAGGAGGTGAAAATCCGGGTAGCTGTGACTGGCGAAGCTCAGCGGCGCGAGGCAGCTTCCCCAGGTCTCGATCCCAAGCTCCTCGCGCAGCTCGCGGATCAGCGCGGCCTCGGGCGTCTCGCCCGGCTCGACCTTGCCGCCGGGAAACTCCCACAGCCCGGCCATCGACTTGCCCTCGGGCCGCTGGGCGAGCAGCACGCGCCCGTCCACATCGATCAGCGCCACCGCCGCGACGAGAACAAGCGGCACCTTGTGCGGCGGGTCAGGAGCGGTAATCGGCATTGATGTCGATATAGCGATGCGTCAGATCGCAGGTCCAGATCGTGGCCGCGCCCTCTCCCAGCCCCAGATCGACGCCGATGAGCAGCTCCTGACGCGTCATGTAGGCGGCCGCGTCGGCCTCGTTGTACTGCGCGGCGCGCTGGCCTTTCTCGGCGAGCAGCAGATCGCCCAGACGGATCGAAAGCCGGTCGCGATCGGCCGCCGCGCCGGATTTTCCCACCGCCATGACGATGCGCCCCCAGTTCGGGTCCTCCCCCGCGATCGCGGTCTTGACCAGCGGCGAATTGGCGATGGCCATCCCCACCTTGTGCGCATCGGCATCGTCCTGCGCGCCGCTCACGCGCAGCTCGACGAATTTCGTCGCACCTTCCCCGTCACGCACCACCTGATGGGCGAGATCGCGCATCACGCCCCCCAGCGCCGCCTCGAATGCGCGCGCCTCGGCACTGTCGGCTTCGGTGATCGCCGGCGCCGCGCTGCAGCCGGTCGCGGCGACCATCAGCGTGTCGGAGGTCGAGGTGTCACTGTCCACGGTGATACAGTTGAAACTGCGCGCATTGAGCCGCACGAGCATGTCCTGCAGCAGCGCCGCCTCGATCGTGGCATCGGTGAAGATATAGACCAGCATGGTCGCCATGTCGGGCGCGATCATGCCCGAGCCCTTGGCGATCCCGCTGATGCGCACTGGCACGCCGGCGATCTCGATTTCCGCGCCCGCGCCCTTGGCGAAGGTGTCGGTGGTCATGATGGCGCGCGCGGCGGGCTCGATGCGCTCGGGGGCAAGCGCCGAGACCAGATCGGGCAGCCGCGCGGTGATGCGCTCATGCGCCAGCGGCTCGCCGATCACACCGGTCGAGGCCGAGAAGACGCGCGATTCGGGGATCGAGAGCATGCCGGCCACGGCGGCGGAGATCGCCGCGACGGAGGCCGCCCCGGCGCGGCCCGTGAAGGCGTTGGCATTGCCGGAATTGACGATGATCGCAGCACCCTGCGGCCCCGCCGCCGCACCCCGGGCCAGCTTGTCCTGACAGTCGAGCACCGGCGCGGCGCGCGTGGCCGAGCGGGTGAAGACCCCGGCAATCCGCGTCCCCGGCGCCAGCCGTGCAAGCATCACGTCATCGCGGCCGGAATAACGCACCCCGGCGGCGCAACTGGCGAATTCGACGCCCGCCACCGGGGGCAGGCGCGGAAATCGCGCCGGCGCCAGCGGCGAGATGGGAGCTGCCGCCCCGGACGGGCGCGCCTGCGCACGCTCACGCTGCAACCGCCGTCGAAGCCGCGCCACTTCGGCGCGCAGCTTCACGACGATCATCTTCCACCTGCGGGTCGTGCCCGTCTTGGTCATGGCGGTGCGCCCTCAAGGGATCAGTCGTCAAGCAGGCTCGGGTCGCGGAACAGCCCACGGTCGATCCCCTCGACCATAAGCTCGATATCGGCGGCTTCGCGAACCTCCTGGATATGGGCAAAGACGGCTTGCTCCCGCACCTCGCGGGTCAGCTCATCGCGCACCGCGTCGAGCTCGGGCACCTCCGCGTCGCGGGTCTCGTCCAGCCGGATCAGATGCCAGCCGAACTGCGTCTCGACGGGGTCCGACACCTCGCCGGGCTCCAGATCCATGACCGCCTGCTCGAAGGGCTCGACCATCATGCCCGGGCCGAACCAGCCCAGATTGCCCCCTTCGGCGGCCGAACCGGGATCCTGCGAATGCTCCTGCGCAAGCTCGGCGAAATCCGCACCCTCGGCCAGCTCGGCGCGCAGTTCCTCGGCCAGTTCCTCGGTCTCCACGAGGATATGCGCGGCGCTGAACTCCTGCTCGGGCTCGGCATCCAGGTAACGCGCGGCATAGG
Organism: Hyphomicrobiales bacterium; assembly: GCA_003558415.1. GTDB lineage: Bacteria > Pseudomonadota > Alphaproteobacteria > Rhodobacterales > Rhodobacteraceae > Alkalilacustris. The sequence continues at coordinate 7,744 of PWLT01000134.1, read as the reverse complement.
CCGCCTCCAGCGCCTCGTCGTCGAGCGCCGCGTCGGCGGTTCGCGACAGCAGGCTGTTGGCAATGAGCTCGCGCTGCGTGGTTTCCAGCAGGATCCGCGTGCGCCGGTCGGGCTCGCCGGCGGTGTCGGCCAGCGCGGTCTGCTCCACGAGCTGGTCGAGAATGCCGTCGAAGAGCTGCTCGTCGGGCAATTGCTGGAACTGCTCGGGCAGGCGCTGGGCGACGATGATCATGTGGCCCAGCGTGATCTCGGTGTCATTGACCCGTGCGACCACCGTATCGGCGGTGGGCTCGTCGGCCTGGGCCGGTACGGCGAGGCAGAGCGCCAATGCCGCTCCCGCGATGGTGCTCATGCGTGCGCTCATCTTCTGTCCTTCCATTGCTGCGCCCGATGGGGCGGCGACGTTGACACTTTGCAGGCGGCCCCTTACATCGCGGACTGGTCTCGCGCATGGTCCGGGCCGCCCGGTTTTCATGGCCTTTCTATGGAAGCGGACGCGGGCGGGCAACCCGCCCTCGCGCCGGACGATGTCTGTTACTGACACGCGGAGAAAACATGCTGGGCTTCGGAGCGATCACCAAGAAGGTCTTCGGCACGCCGAATGATCGCAAGGTCAAGGCGGTCCGTCCGATTGTCGAGAAGATCAACGCGCTCGAAGCCGAAGTGCAGAAACTCTCCGACGAGGACATCCTCGCCAAGTCCGATGAGCTCAAGCAGCGCCACGCCAATGGCGAGACGCTCGATGCGCTGCTGCCCGAGGCCTTTGCCAATTGCCGCGAGGCCGCGCGCCGCGCGCTGGGGCTGCGCGCCTTCGATGTGCAGCTGATCGGCGGGATCTTCCTGCATCGCGGCAACATCGCCGAGATGAAGACCGGCGAGGGCAAGACCCTTGTCGCGACATTTCCGGCCTACCTGAACGCGCTGACCGGGCGGGGCGTGCATATCGTCACCGTCAACGAATACCTCGCCAAGCGCGACGCCGACTGGATGGGCATGGTCTATTCGCGGCTGGGGATGACCACCGGCGTGGTCTATCCGCAGCAGCCCGAATCCGAGAAGAAGGGCGCCTATGGCGCCGACATCACCTATGGCACCAACAACGAATTCGGGTTCGACTATCTGCGCGACAACATGAAATCCGAGCTCGACCAGATGAACCAGCGCGGCCACTATTACGCCATCGTCGACGAGGTCGATTCGATCCTCATCGACGAGGCGCGCACCCCGCTGATCATCTCGGGACCCAGCGACGACCGCTCCGATCTCTATACAAAGGTCGACAAGCTCGTCCCCGAGATCCACGACGAGCATTTCTCCCTCGACGAGAAGACCCGCAACGTCACCTATACCGACGAGGGCAACGAGTTCATCGAGGAGAAACTGCACGAGGCCGGCATCCTGCCGCCGGAGCAGTCACTCTATGACCCCGAGTCGACGACCATCGTCCACCACGTCACCCAGGCGCTGCGCGCGCACAAGCTGTTCCTCAAGGATCAGCACTACATCGTGCGCGACGGGCAGGTGGTTCTGATCGACGAATTCACGGGCCGGATGATGCCGGGGCGGCGGCTCTCGGACGGGCTGCATCAGGCCATCGAGGCGAAGGAGGGCGTGAACATCCAGCCCGAGAACGTGACGCTGGCCAGCGTGACCTTCCAGAACTATTTCCGCCTCTACGAAAAGCTGTCGGGCATGACCGGCACCGCCTCGACCGAGGCGGAGGAATTCCGTGAAATCTATGGGCTGGGGGTGGTGGAGATTCCCACCAACATGCCGATCGCGCGCGCTGACGAGCACGATCAGGTCTATCGCACCGTGCAGGAGAAGTTCGACGGCATCATCGCCGAGATCAAGGCCGCCCATGAGCAGGGCCAGCCGATCCTCGTGGGCACCACCTCGATCGAGAAGTCGGAGCTTCTGTCGAACATGCTCGACAAGGAGGGCATCCCCCATAACGTGCTCAACGCCCGCCAGCACGAGAAGGAGGCCCAGATCATCTCCGAGGCCGGGCGACTGGGCGCGGTGACCATCGCCACCAACATGGCCGGGCGCGGCACCGACATCCAGCTTGGCGGCAATGTCGAGATGCGCGTACTCGAAGCGCTCGCCGCCGATCCCGAAGCCGACCCGGCCGAGATCCGCGCGCGCATCGAGGCCGAGGTCGAGGAGGAAAAGCGCAAGGTGATCGAGGCCGGCGGGCTGTTCGTGCTGGCCACTGAACGCCACGAGAGCCGGCGCATCGACAACCAGCTGCGCGGCCGCTCGGGCCGTCAGGGCGATCCGGGGCGCTCGGCCTTCTTCCTGTCGCTCGAGGATGACCTGATGCGCATCTTCGGCTCCGACCGGCTGGACAAGGTGCTCTCGGGGCTGGGCATGAAAGAGGGCGAGGCGATCGTCCACCCTTGGGTGAACAAGTCGCTCGAGAAGGCCCAGGCCAAGGTCGAGGCGCGCAATTTCGACATCCGCAAGCAATTGCTGAAGTTCGACGACGTGATGAACGATCAGCGCCGCGTGATCTTCGGCCAGCGCCTCGAGATCATGGAGAGCGAGGATCTCTCCGAGATCGTTCAGGACATGCGCCACCAGGTCGTGGACGATCTGGTCGATCAGTACATGCCGCCCAGGACCTATGCCGAACAATGGGACGCCGAGGGCCTCTATGCCGCCGGCATCGAGACGCTGGGGGTCGACGTTCCGGTCATGGCCTGGGCGGAGGAAGACGGCGTCGACCAGGAAACCGTCCGCGAGCGACTCTATGAGGCATCAGACAAGCTCATGGAGCAGAAGGCGGAGGATTTCGGCGAGGAGACGCTGCGCAACATCGAAAAGCAGCTGCTGCTGCAGACCATCGATTCGAAATGGCGCGAGCATCTCGTCACGCTGGAGCATCTGCGCTCGGTCGTCGGTTTTCGCGGCTACGCCCAGCGCGATCCGCTCAACGAATACAAGACCGAGGCCTTCACCCTCTTCGAATCGATGCTCAACGCCCTGCGTCTGGACGTCACGCAGAAGCTCTCCCATATCCGCCCGCTCTCCAAGGAGGAGCAGGAGGAGATGGTCCGCAAGATCGCGTTGCAGCAGCAGTCGGCGCAGGTCGCGGCGGAAAACGACGGCACCGCGCCCGAACCGCTGGTGGAGGGTTTCGACGAAACCGACCCGGAAACCTGGGGCAATCCGGGGCGCAACGATCCCTGCCCCTGCGGCTCCGGCAAGAAGTTCAAGCATTGCCACGGGCGGCTGATCTGAGCCCCGTGGCGCCACGCCGAACGCGCGTGGCGCCAATTTCGTGCCGCAATCTGCGCCCATTCCTGCCCCCTGCCCGCGCCGGAAAGGTCACTGTCGCGTCAATGGGGCGCCCCTTTTGGCTGCGAATATGCCATCATAGGGCAGTGTGGCGGAGAACGTAATGAACAGGACGCGCAAGGCAACGCTGGCGGTGATGACGGTGGCCGCGGCCGGGCTGACCGGCCATGTCATGCAGAACGTCGCGGCGCCCGACCACCCCGCGCGCGGCGAGGCGACCGCTTCGCTCTCGGCTCCCGACACGCGGACCAGCACTGAACACGCTGACACCGAAATGCAGCGCCAGCTCGCCGCGATCAACATCGCGCCCGGACGTAAGGTCACGATCCTCGACCCCGCCCTGCCCCGGGAAATGCCCCAGGAAATGACGCTGCCGGCGGATGTCGTGCCCCCCGAGGAGGCCACCCCGGAGATCCCGCAACCCGAGTTGACCGCCGCGGACATCGATTCGCCTCCCCGCGATCTGCCGGTACCCGAGCCCGGGATGCCGCGCATGGCGCTGGCCGATTTCAACGTCGAGCTGCCAGAGGAGGCCGAAGCCGGGCTCTCGACCGCCTCCGGGTCGGGCGACGAATGCGGCGCAGAGCTGTCGCTGGTCGCCAGCCCGGCGGCGATGATCGATCTGGCCCTCGATGCGCCCTGCCATCCGAACACGCCCGTGGTGCTGCGCCATGCGGGGTTGGCCTTCACGGCGCTGACCGATGATGCCGGGGCGCTCGATCTGCATTTCCCCGCACTGTCCGAGCAGGCGGTGATCGCCCTCGACCTGCGCGGCGGGCCCGATCTGCGCGGCGAGCTCGCAGTGCCCGATGTGGCTGATTTCGACCGGGTCGTGATGCAGTGGCAGGGCGAGGATTCCTTCCAGCTCAACGCCTATGAATTCGGCGCCCCCCACGGCGCGCCCGGTCATGTCTCGTCCGCGCGCCCGGGCACGCCCGATGGCGAAGGCGGCTTCCTCGTCGCGCTTGGCGACGACCGCGTCGACTGGCCCCTTTTTGCCGAGGTCTACAGCTTCCCCACCGGGACGAGCGGGCGTGACGGAGAGGTCACCTTCACCATCGAGGCCGCACTCACCCCGCAGACATGCGGGCGCGAGATGCTGGGCGAGGCGCTGGAGCTGCGCGAGGGCAGACTCACCGACAGCTCCGAAATCACCCTGCCGATGCCCGATTGTGAGGAAGCGGGTGGGTTTCTTGTGTTGAAAAATCTCATCCCCGACATGAAGATCGCCGGGAACTGACCCAGCGTGACGCTTTCGCATGATTTCATCCCTGCGCTGCGCGGCGATCGGCGTCGCGGCGCTCATCCTCCTTCTCGGCACCGATGCCCTTCGCGCCCAGGACGTGACCCTGAGTTCGCGCGATGGCGGCATCGAGCTCAGCGGTACGCTGCTGGGCTATGACGGCGAGTTCTACCGCGTCGACAGCGATTTCGGCATCCTCACGCTGGCCGCCGAAGGCGTCACCTGCACCGGGCCGGGCTGCCCCGATCTGACCAGCTTCGTCGCCGAGTTCACCATCGCCGGCGCCCCCGCGATCGGAACGGCGCTGGTGCCGGCGCTGATCAAGGGTTTCGCCGCCGAGCAGGGCCTCGCCCTGCATGTCGAGCAGGCCGATGGCGCACGCCTGTTCAAGCTCTCGGATGCCGTGACGCACGCGCCGGTGGCGCGCATCACGCTGATCCTGTCAAGCTCGGACGAGGGGCTCGTCAGCCTGCTCGCCGGGGAGGCGGATATCGCGCTGTCCTTCAGTGAGCTGCGTGACGAGGACGTGCGGGCCTTCGTCGTCGCGCTCGACGCCTTCGTGCCCGTCGTGGGGCGGGGCAATCCGATCAAGCGCATGACCATGCAGGACCTCGCCGCCGTGATGAGCGGTGAGATCGACAGCTGGGCGGAGCTTGGCTGGCTCGATGTGCCGATCAGGGTACATGCGCGCAACACCGGATCGGGTGAGCAGCAGGCGCTCGAGGCGCTTCTGCTTGCCCCGCTCGACCTGCCCATGGCACCGGACGCGCAGCGCCATGCCAGCGAGCCCGCGTTTCTCGACGCGGTGGCGCGCGATCCCTTCGCCATCGGGGTGGCCCTGCGCTCCGACACCGGGGTGGGCGCACGGCTCGAACTCCATGGTGCCTGCGGGCTGACGCTCCCGGCTACGCCGCTGGCGATCAAGGCCGAGGATTATCCGCTGACCGTGCCGCTTCTGATGCACACCCGCGCCGAGCGCCAGCCGCTCCAGGTGCGCCGCTTCATGACCCATATCGCCGGAGAGTCCGCCCAGGAGACGGTGCGCGATGCCGGTTTCGTCGATCAGAGCCCTCATGCGGTGGGGCTGGACGCCCAGGGGCGGCGGCTGGTCAACGCCATTCTCGCCGCCGGCGACGATGTCGGGCTCGATGAGCTCCAACGCCTCGCGCGCGCCATGGAGCCGAGCGAGCGGCTCTCGACCACTTTCCGCTTTGAAAGCGGGACCACGCGGCTCGATGTCCAGTCACGCGGCAATGTCCGTGCTCTGGCGCGCGATCTCGAGGCCGGGCGCCATGACGGCCGCACAGTGGTCTTTGCCGGTTTTACCGACAGCGAGGGACCGGCCGAGGTCAACCGCGACCTCGCGCAGCAGCGCGCCGAGACGGTTCGCGACGCGGTACGCGCGGCCGCGCCCCTGCGCGATGCGGCGCAGGTGGAGCTGGAGGCCGAAGGCTTCGGCGAGGCGATGCCGATGGCCTGCGAGGATTCCGAATGGGGGCGTCAGGTCAACCGGCGGGTCGAAGTCTGGCTCCGCTGACCCCGCGCCGGGGCCAATAGGGCCGCAAGCGCGGCGCGCGGCCACTTGATGTCGCCGCACCCGGGCGGCAAGGACGGGACCGGCGAGAACCGATCGGGTGCGACCATCAGCTTGAAGGTGTTGTGATCCATGCGGTTCACGGGCCGCGTCGCAGCAGCGACGGGGACGCGGCCGCCCACCCCGCCGCTGGTACGAACGCAATGAAACCCGATGCCCGCGACACGCCCTATAGATATCCTTCGCTTCTGAAGCTCAGCTCGCTGTCGCGCCCGACGATCAGATGATCGTGCAGCGTGAGCGACAGCGCCTCGGCGGCTGACTGGATGCGGGCGGTCATGGCAATATCGGCCTGCGAGGGGGTCGGATCGCCCGAGGGGTGGTTGTGCACGAGGATCAGCGCCGAGGCGTTGAGCTCCAGCGCGCGCTTGACGACCTCGCGCGGGTAGACGGGGACGTGATCGACCGTGCCGCGCGCCTGTTCCTCATCGGCGATCAGCACGTTCTTGCGGTCGAGATACAGCACGCGGAACTGTTCTGTATCTCGATGCGCCATCGTCGTGTGGCAGTAATCCACCAGCGCGGCCCAACCCGAGATCGCCGGGCGGTTCAAGACACGCGCGCGCGCCATGCGCTGCGCGGCGGCCTCGACGATCTTGAGTTCCTGGATCACCGTCTCCCCCACCCCCGGCACCGCAGCCAGCCGCGCCGCCGGGGCGGCGAGGACGCGGTTGAAATCGCCGAAGGCGTCAAGCAGGCTGTGCGCCAGCGGTTTCACGTCCCGCCGCGGGATGGCGCGGAACAGTACCAGTTCGAGAAGCTCGTAATCGGGCATGGCCGCCGCGCCACCCTCCATGAAGCGCTGCCGCAACCGCTTGCGGTGATCGCGGATATAGGAGGGCTGGCGCCCCTCGCCCCGGGGCAGCGGCGCGGCGAGAGGCGCCTCATCGTCGAGCAGCGGCAGCGCGGATTCCTTAAACGCATTCTGGGCAGTCATGCGCGCAAGGTTCCGGCGGGTGGGTAAATTTCCGGTTAACGAAGCCTCGGCGCGGGAGTCGGGCGCAGTGCCACCGCGGCCGGGCAAGGGCCTTCACCGCCATTCACACTGGAACTGCGGATCGCGGCGGCTATGCGAAGCTTTCAAGCAGTCATCTGTCCGCGAGCGCATCGTACGGATGGCAAGCCTGCCCCGCGCCCCGAGGATGCGCAAGATACCGCCGCTAATGCGCGAGAATCGCCCAAACATCCCTCAGTGTCAGCGAATCATTGGCATAAGGCGTTGCATTTCGGTAAAACTGGGGCGATCAAGGGGTGTGGACAAGGCGCCGGACGACAAGGCGCTGCAAAACTGCGCGTAACGAGCAGTCCGGCACGCGCGGAACCGGGGACATTCGATGCTCGATCTTGTCAAGGCGATGAGCCGCAGGCAGAAACAGGTAATCCTGCTGGCGCTCGACCTGCTTCTGGTTCCCGTTTCTCTGATCCTAGCCCTCGCGATCCAGTTCTCGACGCTGGCGCCGATGGCGATGCTGCCGGAGTTCTGGCTCTCGCTCAGCGTCCTTCTGATCGTGGCCGCGGCCAGCGCCTCGGCGCTGGGCATCCCGCATATCCAGCTGAAATCCTATGAATGGACGGCGCTGGGGCGAACCGCGCTGCTTGCCCTG